>JAYRLX010000107.1:0-10443 GCA_041905125.1 Caulobacter sp.
AAACGGTAACCACTACCCTAACCTCCGGACGTCGTCCGGCGCTCCGCGTCCCTTTCCATCCCTTCAGCGGCGAGCCGCGTGAGGTGGTCGCGGCGTGGCTGACGTTGCGTTGGGGCTCCCCAACCGCTTCCGCCCCTCTATAAAAGCGCCAACCCAGCAGGAGACCCCGATGGCCGACTACCAGACCCTGATCGTCGAGACGCCGCAAAGCGCTCCCGGCGTCGCCCTGATCCGCCTGAACCGGCCCGAGGCGCTGAACGCGCTGAACAGCCAACTGCTGGGCGAGCTGGCCCAGGCGCTGGGGGCGGCGGAGGCCGACGACGCCGTGGGCTGCATCGTGCTGACCGGCTCGGCCAAGGCCTTCGCCGCCGGCGCCGACATCAAGGAGATGTCGGACAAGACCTACGCCCAGATGTTCAAGGCCGACTTCTTCACCGCCGGGGCTCGCGCGGTCGAGCAGTGCCGCAAGCCGATCATCGCCGCGGTGTCCGGCTACGCCCTGGGCGGCGGCTGCGAGCTGGCGATGATGTGCGACTTCATCCTGGCCTCCGACACCGCCAAGTTCGGCCAGCCCGAGATCACGCTCGGCGTCACGCCCGGCATCGGCGGCACCCAGCGGCTGACGCGCCTGGTCGGCAAGTCCAAGGCCATGGACATGATCCTGACCGGCCGGATGATGGACGCGACCGAGGCCGAGCGCGCGGGCTTGGTCTCGCGGATCTTCCCGGCCGACAGCCTGGTCGACGAGGCCCTGGCCGTCGCCGCCAAGATCGTGGCGCAGTCGCCCCTGGCCGTCGCCATGAACAAGGAACTGGTCGAGGCCGCCTACGAAACGACCCTGACGACGGGCGTGGCGCTGGAGCGGCGCCTCTTCCACTCGCTGTTCGCCTTCGAAGACCAGAAAGAAGGCATGGCGGCCTTCGTCGAGAAGCGAAAGCCAAGCTTCAAGGGGATGTGATCGGGCGCGAAACGATTGCGGCGACCGGGTCGGCGGAATCCTGCCTGTGGACCGTTGACCCCGGGCGCCGCTTCCCGTATATCCGCGCGCTCTGTTTTCCCTGCTTCGCGGCCGCCCGCGCGGCTGTCCGTTTGAAGGTCCGATCCATGGCCAATAATCCCGGCGCCAAGAAAGCGATCCGCAAGATCGCTCGCCGCACCGAAGTCAACACCGCCCGCCGCTCGCGCGTGCGCACCTTCCTGCGCAAGTTCGAAGACGCGATCGCCAAGGGTGACGTCGCCGTCGCCAAGGCCGCTTTCGTCGAAGCGCAATCGGAACTGATGCGCGCCGTTTCGAAGGGCGTGGTTCATCCGAACACGGGCTCGCGCAAGGTGTCGCGTCTGGCGGCCCGCCTGAAGAAGCTGGATAAGGCCGCCGCCTAGTCCAGATTCTGGACGAACGCTGTTCGTCGAGCGAATTCAAGTATTTACGAAAGCCGATCAGGTTCGCCTGGTCGGCTTTTGCTTTGAATCCAACGCTCTTTTCCTGACGTTGCAAACTGTGATCTGAGACCCCTTTACGGGTATTCCCTTGCGGGGCGAGGCCCTCTCGCGAGTCAACAGAAATATCCGCGACCGGACGCAAGTTTTCCGTTTGACCAGCCCCCGCCGCTGGCTAGTTTAAGCGTCTCAACGCTTCTCCAGTCTTGAACAAACAAGGCGGCGGCGGACCGATCGCGTTCGCCGAGTAAGAACCTGTGTGCGTTGAGGCTAACCGGTCGCACGCCATGGGGGGCGGCGGCTGATTGTATGCGGCGGTTACTTTTTTGCGAGGCGGTGGACGAATGACGATGAAGGGTGGGGTGGCCAGCCAGGACTTCTCGGCGGCGATCGCGGCGGCTTGCGA
Organism: Caulobacter sp.; assembly: GCA_041905125.1. Classification (GTDB taxonomy): domain Bacteria; phylum Pseudomonadota; class Alphaproteobacteria; order Caulobacterales; family Caulobacteraceae; genus Caulobacter. The sequence continues at coordinate 1,844 of JAYRLX010000107.1, forward strand.
GCCCGCGACGACCGTCTGGTCTAAGGTGTGCGTGGCGTTGAAACGCGAGCTGGGCGACGCGGCCTTCGGGTCCTGGATCGCGCCCGCCGTTCTGCGCGAGGCCGCCGCTGGTGACATCGTCCTGGTGACTCCGACGGGCATCGCCCGCGACTGGATCCGTCGCAGCGCCTGGCGCCGCATTGGCGAGCTGTGGGCCGCCAACGACGCGACCGGTCGTCGCATCGACCTGAAGTCGCGTCTGGAGTTCGAAGCCCTGGCCGGCGCCTATGTCGAAGCGTCCGCCAAGCCGGCCGCCGTCGCCGAGCCGTTCGAGATCGTGCTGCCGGTGTCGACCGACGCCCCCGCCGTGGCGCCGACCAGCGCCAAGTCGCCCCGCACCCAGGGCCTCCAGGAACGCTTCACCTTCGAGACCTTCGTCCCGGGTCCGGCCAACGAGTTCGCCCACGCCGTGGCGCGCCGGATCGCCAACTGGGCCGACGGCCACTTCAATCCCGTGCTGTTCCACGGCCCCTACGGCTTCGGCAAGACGCACCTGCTGAACGCCCTGGCCTGGGAAGCCATGCGCAACGCGCCGGAAAAGCGCGTGGTCTATCTGACCGCCGAACGCTTCCTGTCGACCTTCGTGCGCGCCGTGATGGATCGCCAGACGGCGGCCTTCAAGGAAGAGCTGCGCGCCGCCGACCTCCTGATCATCGACGATGTCCACTTCATCGCCGGCAAGCAGTCGACCCAGGAAGAGCTGTTCCACACCCTGACCGCTCTGGTCGAGGAAGGCCGTCGCGTCGTGTTCTCGGCCGACCGTCCGCCGTCGGCCATGACCGAGATGGACGCCCACCTGCGCTCGCACCTGTCGGCGGGCCTGGTCTGCGGCCTTGAGCCGGCCGACCGTTCGCTGCGCCTGGGGATCCTGGAGCGCAAGATCCAGACCCTGTCGGCCGCCCACGGCTTCGAGCCGACCATGCGTCCGGACGTGCTGCAGTTCCTGGCCGACCGCTTCACCGACAGCGTCCGGGAGCTGGAAGGCGCCCTGAACACCCTATCGGCCCGCGCCGGGGAAGGGCTGTCGCGCATGACCCTGGACGAGGTCCAGGCGATCCTGCGTCCGCACCTGCGGTCGGGCGAGAAGCGCATCACCATCGACGACATCCAGAAGGCCACCGCCGAGCACTACGGCATGAAGCAGGCCGACCTGCTCAGCGAGCGCCGCAACCGCGCCGTGGCCCGTCCGCGCCAGGCCGCCATGTGGCTGGCCAAGCAGCTGACCACCCGCTCGCTGCCGGACATCGGCCGTCGCTTCGGCGGTCGGGACCACACGACGGTGCTGCACGCCGTGCGCCGCATCGAGGCCCTGCGCGCCGAGGACAGCGCGCTCAGCCAAGACCTGGAGACGATCACGCGCAAGCTGCGCGGCTGATCCGGGCGAAGCCGGGACACCGGTTTCCGGTAACGATATCAAGAGGGCCGCTCCGCAAGGGGCGGCCCTTTTTCGCGCGGCTGATCTTCCCCGCCGACCGCTCCGTAGGCTTGGCTGACGCGGGGATTGGAGGCTTGGTCAATGTGATTGACCATGGACTATTTATGGTTGAGCCTCTCGCCACAGGTTGAATTGCGATGGGAGGCAATCTCGTGGTGACTAAGGTATTGGCCGTGGCGGCCGGTTTGGGACTTTTGATGGCGTCCGGCGCTCAAGCTGAAAACGCCAAGGGCGAGGCGCAGCTGGCCAAGGTGCTGGAGGGGCGCGAGGTCCTGGCCGCGGTTCCCTGCATCGAAGTGCGCAAGATCATCAGCACCGACATCATCAACGGCACGGCCATTGTCTACCGGTTGCGCGGCAGTCCCACGCTTTACGTGAACCGGCCGACGGCGGGCTTGAACGATCTGAACGCGAGCGGCTCGCTCACGATCGACAGCGACGCCGTGAAGCTGTGTGAAGGTAACAACCTGTTCGCCGGCGATAACGGCGGGCGCGGCGCGGCGGCGGGCTACACGGGTGGTATCCGGCTCGGGGAGTTTGTCCCTTACAAGAAGCCGTAGCGAACGAGGCGCTTCGCCTCGTGGCCGGATTGGTCGCCGCCGTCGATAGCGCCTAACGCGCTCGACGTAGGGTCAGATTGATCCGGCCGCCGCCAGGGATCAGGCTGGACGAACCGGGCAGGATGCGATCGACGCCGTGAAAGGCCAGGCGCGCGGGTCCGGACAGTCGGCAGACGTCGCCGGAACTCAAGCGCAGGCTCCGGGTCGGGTCCTTGCGGCTGGTCCCGCCGATCCGGAACACCGCCGTGTCGCCCAGCGAGATCGACAGCACCGGAAAGCGCGGGTCCGCCTCGTCGCGGTCCTGGTGCAGGCCCATGCGGGCGTCGCCGCGATAGAGATTGACCAGGCACGAGTCCGGCGGCGTCTCTGGATCGCCCAGCCGCGTCCAGAGATCGCGCAGCGCCTCGGGCATCGCCGGCCAAGGCTGGCCTGTTGCCGGATGGCGGTCGGCGTAGCGGTAGCCGGCTCGGTCGCTGACCCAGCCCAACGGCCCGAACGCCGTCATGGCCGCGCTCATCGCCTTGCGCTGCGGCGTCTCGTACTGGGCGAACGGCGCCGTCTCGGCGGCCTCCAGGATGGTGGCGACCAACGCCTTCTGGGTTTCGAGGTCCAGAAGGCCGGGCCAGAGATCGAACCCCGGCGTGACAGACAGCGACTGTAACATTACGGATTATTAACGCGCGACGCAGGGACGGAAGGTGTTGGTTTGCGCCGCCGGCTGTGGGGGCCGGATGAAATTTCCAATCTGGAAGCCAACATGCGTCGTCTCTTGTCCTCTACGGCCGCGGCCGTGATCCTTTTGGCCGCGGGAGGCGCTTCCGCCGCCGCTCCGGTCGCGACCGCTGGTTCGAAGGGCGCGACCTTCGCCACCGTCACCACCCAGCTGCCGCGCAACGTGCGGCCCTCGCACTATGATCTGGCCTTCACCCCCGACGCCGACAAGCTGAGCTTCAAGGCGCGGGCGAAGATTTCGATCGAGGTGGTCGAGCCGACCAGCACCGTGACCCTGCAGGCGGCCGACCTGACCTTCGACAAGGCCGAGATTGCGGGTGTCGGCGCGGCCAAGGTCAAGGTCGACGACGAGGCCCAGACCGCCAGCTTCACGTTCGCCAAGCCGCTGCCCAAGGGCAAGTACGTCCTGTCGATCGACTACGCCGGCAAGATCTACACCCAGGCCGCCGGCCTGTTCGCCCTCGACTACGAGACCGAGACCGGCAAGAAGCGGGCGATCTACACCCAGTTCGAGAACTCCGACGCCCGTCGCTTCATCCCCTCGTGGGACGAGCCGTTCTACAAGGCCACCTACAGCGTCGAGGCGACGATCCCGACCGGCCAGATGGCCTTGGGCAACATTCCGATAGCCACGTCCAAGGACATCGGCGGCGGCAAGACCGACGTGAAGTTCGCCACCTCGCCGAAGATGTCGACCTACCTGCTGTTCTTCGGCGTGGGCGAGTTCGACCGCGCCTCGGTCAAGGCGGCCGGCGTCGATGTCGGCGTGGTGACCAAGAAGGGCGACACCCCCAAGGCCGACTTCGCCCTGAAGTCGGCCGCCAAGATCCTGCCCTGGTACAACGACTACTTCGGCACCCCCTATCCGCTGCCGGTGCTCGACAACATCGCCGCACCCGGCCAGAGCCAGTTCTTCAGCGCGATGGAGAACTGGGGCGCGATCTTCTACTTCGAATACGCGATGCTGCTGGATCCGAAGATCTCGACCGAGCGGGACAAGCAGAACGTCTTCACGACCGTCGCCCACGAGATGGCCCACCAGTGGTTCGGCGACCTGGTCACCATGGCCTGGTGGGACGACCTGTGGCTGAACGAGGGCTTTGCCTCGTGGATGGAGGGCCGGGCCACCGAGCACTTCCACCCCGAATGGAACTCGGCGCTCGTCGCCGTCGCCGGCCGTGAATACGCCATGGGCCTGGACGCCCTGTCGACGACCCACCCGGTCGTCCAGCACGTCGAGACGGTCGAGCAGGCCAGCCAGGCCTTCGACGCCATCACCTACCAGAAGGGCGAGGCGGTCATCCGCATGCTGGAAAGCTATGTGGGCCACGACGCCTGGCGCGACGGCGTGCGCGCCTACATGAAACAGCACGCGCACGGCAACACGGTCAGCGACGACCTGTGGCAGGCGGTCGAGACGGCGGCCAAGAAGCCGATCAAGGCCATCGCCCACGACTTCACCCTGCAGCCCGGCGTGCCGCTGATCACCGTCGACAGCGCGACCTGCGCGGCCGGCAAGACCACGCTGGCCCTGACCCAGGGCGAGTTCAGCAAGGACATGCCGAACAAGAAGCCGCTGACCTGGCGCACGCCGGTGACCGTGAAGGCGCTGGACGGCGGCGAGGCCAAGACCCTGGTGACCGGCGGCAAGGGCTCGGTGACGGTCCAGGGCTGCGGCCCGGTCGTCGTCAACGCCGGCCAGAACGGCTACTTCCGCGTTCAGTACGGCCCCAAGCGCTTCTCGGGCATTGTCGCCAACTTCGCGAAGCTGCCGTCGATCGACCAACTGGGCGTGATGAGCGACGCCTGGTCGATGGGCCTGGCCGGCTATCAGCCCGCCACCGACTTCCTGGATCTGGCCAAGGCCACGCCGGCCAACGCCGATCCGCAGGTGCTGTCCAAGGTGGCCGGCGTCTATTCGACGATCGACGCCTATTACGAAGGCATGCCCGCCGAGCGCGCGGCGTTCCGCAAGCTGGCGATCGCCAAGCTGCGGCCGCTGCTGGCCACGGTCGGCTGGACCGCCAAGGCCGGCGAGCCGGACAACGTCGCCATCCTGCGCGCCAACCTGATCGGGACGCTGGGCGCGCTCGGCGACGCCGAGGTGGCGGCCGAGGCCATCCGTCGCTTCAACGCCGACAAGACCGACCCCAGCGCCATCCCCGGTCCGCTGCGCAAGACGATCCTGAACGTGGTGGCCAGGCAGGCCGACGCGGCGACCTGGGACGCCATCCGCGCCCAGGCCCAGGCCGAGAAGACCCCGCTGGTCAAGTCGCAGCTCTACATGCTGCTGGCGTCCACCGAGGACGAAGCCCTGGCCAAGAAGGCCCTGGAGCTGGCCCTGACGGCGGAGCCTGGCGAAACCCTGTCCAGCAACATGATCTCGCGCGTGGCGGGCGAATTCCCGGACATGACCTTCGACTGGGCCGTGGCCAACAAGGACGCCGTCAACGCCAAGGTCGACTCCAGCTCGCGAACCCGGTTCATCCCGGGCCTGGGCTCGGGCTCGTCGAACCCGGCCATGGCTGAAAAGATCAAGGCCTACGCCGCGGCCAACCTGGCCGAGGGCTCGCGCAAGGAAGCCGAAAAGGCGGCCGCGTCGGTGCTGAACCGCGCCAAGATCCGCCAGGATCGCCTGCCGGCCATCACGGCCTGGGTCGCCAAGGCCGGCTAGCGACAAGAGAACCTAAAAGTTCAAGACTTTCAGTGGCCGCGCCCCTCGGGTGCGGCCATTTTTCTATCGCGATACGCCAGATTCCCCCTTGTCCCGAGGGGTTATGGTCTTGCACCCCGCTGGCTATCCCCCATATCCGGCTTCGAAGCGGGGTTGACGGGCTCGTCAACTTCGCACAACGCATTTTGCCCGTTCGACTTTCGTCGGTCGGGCAGGATGTGGAACGTAAACCCGAGAGAGTGCGAACCACGGGGACGGTACGAGAAAAACCGGGGCGCTTCTGAGAAGGCCCTTGTCACCGCCGTCCGCCTAAAGGAGCGACAGGTACGAAGATGAGCAAGATTATCGGCATCGACCTTGGCACCACGAACTCGTGCGTCGCCATCATGGACGGCAAGAACCCCAAGGTGATCGAGAACGCCGAGGGCGCTCGGACCACGCCGTCGGTTGTGGCCTTCCTGGAAGACGGCGAGCGCCTGATCGGCCAGCCCGCCAAGCGCCAGGCCGTGACCAACCCGACCAACACGCTGTTCGCGATCAAGCGCCTAATCGGCCGCACCGCCAGCGACCCGGTGGTCGAGAAGGACAAGGGCATGGTGCCCTACGAGATCGTCAAGGGCCCGACCGGCGACGCCTGGGTCAAGGCCCACGGCAAGGACTACAGCCCGCAGGAAGTCTCGGCCTTCATCCTGCAGAAGATGAAGGAAGCCGCCGAAGCCCACCTGGGCGAGCCGGTGACCAAGGCGGTCATCACGGTGCCGGCCTACTTCAACGACGCCCAACGTCAGGCGACCAAGGACGCCGGCAAGATCGCCGGCCTGGAAGTCCTGCGGATCATCAACGAGCCGACCGCCGCGGCCCTGGCCTATGGGCTGGACAAGGACAACAACAAGAAGATCGCCGTCTACGACCTGGGCGGCGGCACCTTCGACGTGTCGATCCTGGAAATCGGCGACGGCGTCTTCGAGGTGAAGTCGACCAACGGCGACACCTTCCTGGGCGGCGAAGACTTCGACCTGCGGATCGTCGACTACCTGGCCGACGAGTTCAAGAAGGAGCAGGGCGTCGACCTGCGCAAGGACAAGCTGGCCCTGCAGCGTCTGCGCGAAGAGGCTGAAAAGGCCAAGAAGGAACTGAGCTCGACGGCCCAGTACGAAGTGAACCTGCCGTTCATCAGCATGAACGCTTCGGGTCCGCTGCACCTGAACATCAAGCTGTCGCGCGCCAAGCTGGAAGCCCTGGTCGACGACCTGATCGCCCGCACCATCGGTCCGTGCGAACAGGCCCTGAAGGACGCCGGCCTCAAGAAGAGCGACATCGACGAAGTGATCCTGGTCGGCGGCATGAGCCGCATGCCCAAGGTCCAGCAGGCGGTGCAGGACTTCTTTGGTCGCGAGCCCCACAAGGGCGTGAACCCCGATGAAGTCGTGGCGCTGGGCGCGGCCGTCCAGGCCGGCGTGCTGCAAGGCGACGTCAAGGACGTGCTGCTGCTGGACGTGACCCCGCTGACCCTGGGCATCGAGACCCTGGGCGGCGTGTTCACCCCGCTGATCGAACGCAACACCACGATCCCGACCAAGCGCTCGCAGACCTTCTCGACCGCCGACGACAACCAGTCGGCCGTGACGATCCGCGTGTTCCAGGGCGAACGCCCGATGGCCGCCGACAACAAGATGCTGGGCCAGTTCGATCTGGTCGGCATCCCGCCGGCGCCGCGCGGCGTGCCGCAGATCGAGGTCACCTTCGATATCGACGCCAACGGCATCGTTCAGGTCCACGCCAAGGACAAGGCGACCAACAAGGAGCACTCGATCCGCATCCAGGCCAATGGCGGCCTCTCGGACGCGGACATCGAGCGCATGGTCAAGGAAGCCGAGGCCAACAAGGCCGCGGACGAGAACAAGAAGAAGCTGGTCGAGGCCAAGAACCAGGGCGAGGCCATCGTGCACTCGACCGAGAAGGCCCTGGCCGAGCACGGCGACAAGGTTGGCGCGGCCGAGAAGACCGCGATCGAGACCGGCCTCGCCGATCTGAAGTCGGCGCTGGAAGGCGAGGACGTCGAGGCCATCCAGGCCAAGACCCAGGCGCTGATCCAGGCTTCGATGAAGCTGGGCGAAGCCATGTACGCCGCCCAGCAGGGCTCGGCCGAGGGCGGTGAGTCCCCGGCCGCGGACGACGGCGTCGTCGACGCCGAGTTCGAAGAAGTCGACGACAACAAGCCGGCGGCTTAAGCACCGCCATGCGCGCGCCGCGGAACATTCGCCTAACGATCGTTCCGCGGCCGCGACCTTCTGTCTCGGGCCCTGACAGCGCCTTGCGCCGGGTCCCGGGTCATCCCACCTCTCCCTGTATCAACGCCACTTTCGTGGGCCTTTTGGGCGCCAGACGCTGACGATGCGCGACTATTACGAAATTCTCGGCGTGACCCGGACCATCGACGAAGCTGGTCTGAAGTCCGCGTTCCGCAAGCTGGCGATGGAACACCACCCCGACCGCAACGGCGGCTGCGAGAACGCGGCCGGGCGGTTCAAGGAAATCAACGAAGCCTATTCGGTCCTGTCGGACCCCCAGAAGCGCGCCGCCTATGACCGCTTCGGCCATGCCGGCGTCAACGGACCGCAAGGCGGACCGGGCGGGTTCGGCGGCCAGGGCTTCGACGCCAGCGACATCTTCAACGACGTCTTTGGTGACGTGTTCGGTGAGATGTTCGGCGGCGGCCGTCGCCAGTCGAACGGTCCCCAGCGCGGCCAGGACCTGCGCTACGACCTCGAAATCTCCCTCGAGCAGGCCTATGCGGGCGCCGAGGTCGAGATCACCGTCCCCGCCGCCATGACCTGCGAAACCTGCGAGGGCTCGGGCGCCAAGCCGGGCACCAGCCCCACGGTCTGCGGCACCTGCGGCGGCGCCGGCCGGGTCCGCGCCACCCAGGGCTTTTTCGCGGTCGAGCGCGGCTGTCCGCGCTGCGGCGGCTCGGGCCGTCTGGTGCTGGATCCCTGCGCGAGCTGCAACGGCCACGGCCAGGTGCGCCGCGAGCGGGTCCTGTCGGTCCGCATCCCGGCCGGCGTCGACGACGGCGCCCGGATCCGCCTGGCGGGCGAGGGCGACGCGGGCGCGCGCGGCGGTCCGCGCGGCGACCTCTACATCTTCCTGTCGGTGACCC
>JAYRLX010000559.1:0-1883 GCA_041905125.1 Caulobacter sp.
CGTGCGGGGGAGGAACGCTTTGGCCGTTTAGCCCTCGCTCGGATCCAGCAGCTTGTGGGCGTGGATGATGAAATACCGCGCGTGGGCGTTGTCGACGGTGGCCTGGGCCTTGGCCTTCCAGGCCTTGTGGGCCTCGTCGTAGTTCGGGAAGGCGCCGACGAACTCGACCTGCGACAGGTCGCGGAATTCAGTGCCGGCGACGTCCTTCAGTTCACCGCCGATGACGATATGAAGAAGCTGCTTATCGGGCATTTGGAGCAAGTTCCTGCGAGGAATTGGTTTTATGGCAGCTCGATATGCCCGACGCGGTTAAGGATCAATGGCGCGAGCGCCTGATTGGCGCAAACCAGGCTCGGAACCTGCGGAACGGGGCGATTATAGGCGAAGTCTCGCCCTTTATGGTCGCTAAGCGTGGCGCCCGCGCGACGGACGATCAGGTCGGCGGCCGCCAGGTCCCACTCGCTCTTGGGCGATAGGGCGACAGCCGCGTCGAAGGCGCCGGAGGCCACCAGGCACATGCGATAGGCGATCGAGTTGCGGCTCTCGATCCGCATCTCGGGCCAGGGCTCGCGCCAGGCGGGATGGGCGAACATCTTGGCGTCGCCCAGCATGGCCGCGCCGAACAGCTGGTCGGTGGCGCTGGGCGCGATCGGGGCGCCGTTCAGCGTGGCCGGGCCTTCCAGCGTGGCGGCGTAGGTCTCCGAGAGCGCGGGCGCGTGGACCACCCCGGCGATCGGTCGGCCGTCCTCGACGATGGCGATCGAGACCGCGAACCAAGGCTTGTTCTTCATGAAGGCGACCGTGCCGTCGATCGGATCGACGACGAACTGGCGGCGGGTGGCCAGGCGCGCCGGATCGTCGGCGGTCTCTTCCGACAGCCAGCCATAGTCCGGCCGCGCCGACTTCAGCTCCAGCTTCAGCAGGGTGTCGACGGCCAGGTCGGCGTCGGTGACGGGCGAGCCGCCGCTCTTGGACCAGATCTTCAGGCCGCTTTCCCGGGCCGAGAGCGCCAGCGCTCCGGCCTTCAGGGCGGCTTCGAGGATCAGGTCCAGGTCGTTCATTTGCCGGCGATCGCCAGGGCGTCGACCAGCAGCGACGGACTGTTGCTAGCCCCGCGCAGCTCCAGGTCCGAGCCGGGGACGAGGCGGGCATAGATGTCGATCAGGTTGCCGGCCACGGTGATCTCGGTGACCGGCCCGGTGCTCTCGCCGTTCTCGAACCAGTAGCCCGAGCAGCCGACCGACCAGTCGCCGGTGTTGCCGTTCAGCGAGGGTCCGAACATCGAGGTGACGACGAGGCCCGTCCCCGCGTCCTTCATCAGGCCCTGGAGGTCCTTCTCGCCCGGCTGGAGCGTCAGGTTGTGGGTCGAGACGCCGGAGGGGCCGGCGAGACCGCGCGAGGCGTGGCCGGTGGTGGCGAGGCCCAGCTGCTTGGCCGAGCTGGTGTTGAGCAGCCAGGTGGTCAGCACGCCGTCGTCGATCAGGGCGCGGGCCTGCGTGGCCACGCCTTCGTCGTCGAACGGCGCGGAGCCGAGGCCTCGGACGCGATGGGGGTCTTCCAGCAGGTGGACGCCGCGGGCGAAGATCGACTGGCCCAGCTTGTCCTTCAGGAACGAGGTCCCGCGTGCGATCGAGGGGCCCGAGATCGCGCCCAGCAGCGGGCCGATCAGGCTCATGGCCAGGCGGTTCTCGAAGATCACCGGTGCGGTGGTCGAGCTGATCTTGCGTGGGTTCAGGCGGGCGACCGCCTGGCGGCCGGCCTCCATGCCGATGTCGCCGGCGGCCGGCAGGTCGCCGAAGTGGCGGGTCGAGCGCCCTTCGCCGCCGCGCTCCATGCCCGCGCCCTCGCCGGCGATCGCCGAGGCGGAGATCGAGTGGCCAGTG
>JAYRLX010000108.1:0-10287 GCA_041905125.1 Caulobacter sp.
AGGGCGGGCGGATCGAAATCGGCGCGGATCAGGCCCTTGGACGGCGAGGCCTTCTTGATCTCGGCGATCAGGGACAGCTTGCCGGGCGCGTGCTTGGCTTCCAGAGCGGCCTTGAAGCCGCGCGGGGCCGAGGCGGCCTTGGCGGCGGCGTCGACATCGGCCTGCGAGCGCGCGGCCTTGCGGCCGGCGACGTCCTCGCGCTTGTAGGCGGCGATCTTGGCCAGGATGTCGGTCACGCGGAGACTTCCGTATTCGTAGCGGCCACTAGGCCGTCCAGGGCGGCGCGGGCGCGGCCCTCGTCGATGACGTCGGCCGCCAGTTCGATGCCCTCGACCAGGGTCTCGACCTTGTCGGCGACCAGGAAGGCCGCGGCGGCGTTCAGCAGCACGATGTCGCGATAGGGGCCCTTCTCGCCGTCGAACAGACGGGTCAGGGCGGCGGCGTTGAAGGCGGGATCGCCGCCGGTGATGTCCGACAGCGAGGCGCGCGGCAGGCCGACGGCCTCCGGCGTGATCGTGAACAGATGCATGCGCCCGTCGCGCCACTCCGCGACCTCGGTTTCGCCGGTGGTGGTCAGTTCGTCCAGGCCCGAGCCGTGCACCGACCAGGCGCGCTCGGCCCCCAGGGCGCCCAGGGCCTTGGCGATCGGCTCGACGAAGCGGGGCGCGGAAACGCCGACCACCTGCCGCTTGGCGCCGGCCGGATTGGTCAGCGGGCCCAGCAGGTTGAAGATCGTCCGGAAGCCCAGCTCCTGGCGGATCGGGGAGACGTGCCGCATGGCGCCGTGGTGCGCCTGGGCGAACAGGAAGCAGATGCCGGCCTCATCCAGCGCGCGACGCTGCTGTTCGCGCGTCGCGTCGATGTTGACGCCTAGGGCGGTCAGCACGTCGGCGGTGCCCGACTTCGAGGTGATCGCCCGGTTGCCGTGCTTGGCGACCTTCAGCCCGCCGCCGGCGGCGACGAAACCGACGGCGGTCGAGATGTTCAGGGTGTGGAGACCATCGCCGCCGGTGCCGCAGACGTCGATCACCTCGTAGGGATGCTCGAGGTGCACGGCGGCGCGGCGCATGGCGCGGGCGCAGGCGGCGATTTCGCCCACCGTCTCGCCGCGCAGGCGCATGGCGGTCACGGCGGCGGCGACCTGGGCCGGGGTGGGCTCGCCGCGCAGGCAGGCGGCGAAGAACACCTCGGCGTCCTCTTCGCCCAGGGTCTGGCCATCGGCCAGCTTGGCCAGCAAAGGCTTGAAAGCGTCGGACATGGCGGCGGACCTAGACCCAGACCGCCGCGTCGCGCTTCACGCCCGCCAGGTCCATGAAGTTGGCCAGCATCTGGTGGCCGCCCTCGGTGGCGATCGATTCCGGGTGGAACTGCACACCGAACACCGGCCGGGTCTTGTGCTGCACGCCCATGATCTCGCCGTCGTCGGTCCAGGCGGTGACCTCCAGCTCAGGCGGCAGGTCTTCCTTGCGGACGGCCAGGCTGTGGTAGCGGGTGGCGGTGAACGGGTTGGGCAGGCCCTTGAAGATGCCCTTGTCGTTGTGGCGGACCTTGCTGACCTTGCCGTGCATGACCTGCTTGGCGCGAATGACCTCGCCGCCATAGGCTTGGCCAATGGCCTGGTGACCGAGGCAAACACCCAGGATCGGCAGGTCTTCCGGCGCGGCGCGCAGCAGGGGCAGGCAGATGCCGGCCTGGTCCGGGGCCTTGGGGCCGGGCGACAGCAGCACGGCGGCGGGCTTCAGGCCCAGGGCCTCCTGCACCGTCAAGGCGTCGTTGCGGTAGACCTCGGTCTCCGCGCCCAGCTCGTTGAGATAGTGGACGAGGTTGTAGGTGAAGCTGTCGTAGTTATCGATGACGAGGATCATGACGCCGCCTTTCGGAGGTCGGTTCTAGCCTGAGCTTGCGCAATGTGTAGCGCCAAATTCGCCTGCGGCTTTCAGTTACGGTTACAGCGGACGCGGTCTGAAGCATCATATGGGAATGGACCCGCGTGATTCCGCCCTGGACCCTGTCGCCGTCGCCTATGTCCGCGCTTTGCTGCGGCCCAAGACGCGCGCCCAGAAGCTGGCGCCGGTACTGGCCGCCGCGGCTTTCGCCGCTTTTTGCGCGATCAGCTTCGCCACGGTGATGGTGCTGGCGCCGCCGACGGTCACCCAGCACCTGCCGCAGGATCGGCTCGGCGATCCCTAGTTAGCCCTAAGGCTCAGCTGAATCGCCAGGCTTCCTCGGCCGCGCGCTTGAGGGCGCGGGACTTGTGCAGGGTCTCGTCGTACTCGCCGTCCGGATCGCTGTCGGCGACGATGCCGCCGCCCGCCTGGACGTACATCATGCCGTCCTTCACCAGCGCCGTGCGCAGCACGATGCAGGTGTCGACCGAGCCGTCCGCGCCGAAATAGCCGACGGCGCCGGCGTAGCCGATGCCGCGCTTTTCGACTTCCAGCTCGTCGATGATCTCCATCGCCCGCACCTTGGGGGCGCCCGACAGCGTGCCGGCGGGCAGGGCGGCCATCAGCACGTCGACTGGATCGACGCCTTCGGGCGCCGTGCCCTCGACGTTCGAGACGATGTGCATGACGTGGCTGTAGCGCTCGATCTTGAAGCTCTCGGTCACGCGGACGTTCGGGCCCTTGGACTTCTGAGCGGGCGCGTTGCGGCCATGGTGGTTCAGCATCGCCACCCGGCCGACGTCGTTGCGGCCCAGGTCCAGCAGCATCAGGTGCTCGGCCCGCTCCTTGGGATCGGCCAGCAGTTCGGCTTCGAGGGCCGCGTCCTGCTCGGGCGTCGCGCCGCGCGGACGGGTGCCGGCGATCGGGCGGATGGTGATCTTGCCGTCGCGCAGGCGCACCAGGATCTCGGGGCTGGAGCCGACCAGGTTGAAACCGTCCAGGTTCAGGAAGAACAGGAACGGCGACGGGTTGGTCCGGCGCAGCGAGCGATAGAGGGCGAAGGGCGGCAGGTCGAAGGGCGCGCGGAAGCGGTGGCTGGCCACGACCTGGAAGATGTCGCCAGCGGCGATGTAGTCCTTAGCCTTGGCCACCACCTGATGATAGTCGGCGCGGCTGACCGGCGTCGTGAACTCCATCGGACCGCGCGGCGCGCGGGGCGCGTCATGGGCCAGCGGCCGGTGCAGGTCGGCCATCACGGTCTCGATCCGCGCCCGGGCGGCCTCATAGGCGTCCTTGGCTGAGACGCCGGCCTTGGGCCGCACCGCCGTGGTCAGGATGATCTCCTGGGCGATGGCGTCGAAGATCGCGACGATCTGCGGGCGGGTCATGATCCCGTCCGGCAGGCCCAGCGTGTCCTCGTTGATGTCCGGCAGCCGCTCGACCAGGCGAACAAGGTCGTAGCCGAGCGCACCGAACACCCCGGCGGCCATCGGCGGCAGGCCCTTGGGCAGCTCCATGCGCGAACGGGCGACCAGGTCGCGCAGGCTGTCCAGCGCGCCGCCAGCTTGCGGCGTGTAGCGGCCGGCGGCGATGTCATCGCCCTCGGCGATCTCGGCCTGGTCGCCGCGGCAGCGCCAGACGAGGTCAGGGTTCATGGTCACGATCGAGTAGCGACCGCGCCAGGCGCCGCCCTCGACGCTTTCGAACAGGAAGCTGTAGGGGCGCGTCTGGGCGATCTTCAGATAGGCCGAGACCGGCGTCTCCAGATCGTCGATCAGACGGGTCCAGACAACCTGCTGCCGCCCGGAGTCATAAGCTTCCGAAAAGGCGTCGAAGGCGGGTTCCAGACTCATTACTCGGCTTTCTTTCCGGACTTCGCGGCGTCCGCCTTGGCCAGGGCGTCGGTGTCGACGCCGATGGCCTGGCGAGCCAGGGTCAGGTTGGTCTTGGTCTTCAGCTGGACCTTGGCGGCGGCGCGCGAGGCCTCGCCCAGGTCGCGCATCAGGCCGTTGGCGGCCTGGGCCTGGGCGATCACGGCGTAGCGGGCGACGTCATTGGTCGGCGCGGCGTGGACCGCTTCCAGCTTGGCGACGACATAGGCCTCGCCCTGCTGGCCGGCGCGGGCGGTGAACACCGCGTTCGGCTTGGCGTCGAAGGCCGCGCCCAAGAACGCCGGGCCCAGGCCCATGTGCTGCTGGGCGTTCTGGCGCGACAGGCCCGGAACGCGCTGGACGTTGGACTGCGCCGCGGCGGCGACGGTCTCGAACGACTCGCCCTTCTTGACGCGCGCGGCCAGCTCGTCGGCCTTGGCCTTCAGGCGCTTGCCCATCTCCTGGCCCATCCAGACGGCGGTCAGCTGCGGCTTGATCTCGGCCAGGGGCGGCATGGCGGCCGGAACCACCTTCTCGACCTTCACGGCGTAGTATTCGCCCTTGCCCAGCTCGACCAGGTCGCTTTCGCCGCCTTGCGACAGGCCAAAGGCGGTTTTGATCATGTCCGGCGTGAGGCCCGCCACGGGCTGACCCATCTGGTCGGCGCCCTGGGCGTTGATCGGCGCGGTCGTCACGACCATCGCGCCGGCCTTGCTGGCGGCGGCGACGAGATCGGCGCCGGCGTCATGAGCATCCTGGTAGGCTTGGGTCTGGTCGTAGGCCTTGGCCTGAGCGGCCTGGGCGCGAACCTCGGCCTCGATCTGCGGGCGGACGCTGTCGAGCGTGGCGACCACGCCCGGCGTGACCTTGGTGACTTTCACGACCGACACGCCGAGCTCGCCATTGATCGGACCGCTGACCTGGCCGGCGGCCAGGCTGAAGGCCGCGTCGGCGACCTTGCGGTCGGGCAGAGCGGACTTGGGCTTGTCGATCAGGGCGACCGGCGACTTGCCATAGGCCTTGGCGACCGTGGCGGGGTCTTCGCCCTTGGCCAGGCGCTGCGAGATCGTGGCGGCGGTCTTGGCGTCCGGCGCGACGATCTGGATCAGCGAGCGCGTTTCGGGCTTCGCCAGGCTATCCTTGCGGAAGTCGAAGGCCTTCTGGACGGCGGCGGGGTCGATGGCGACCGTCGGCTCCAGCGCCTTGGCGCTGACCCGCATGATCGACAGCACGCGGGTTTCCGGGCGCGTCAGGCGGTCGGCGTTTTCCTTCATGAAGGCGATCAGCTGCGCGTCGGTCGGCGGCGCGGGCTTCTCGACCGAGGCCGGATTGACGGCGAAGGCGGCGATGTCGCGGGTCTCGAGACCATAGGCGGCCTGTAGAGCCGCGTAGATGCGCGGAGCCTTCAGGCCGTCGGCCACCGCCGAGAAGAAGTGGCCTTGCGCGATCTCGTCGCGCAGCGAAGCCTCATAGGCCTGCGGCGTCAGATTGTTCTGCGCCAGGAGGGCGGCGTAGAGCTTCGGGTCGAACTTGCCGGTGATCGGGTCGAACGGACGCTGGCCGGGGGCGAGCTGGCTCATCTGTTCGTGGACGGTCTTGGCGATCAGCTTGTCCGAGGGGACGACGCCCATCTTGGCGATGGCCGCGGCGATCGATTCCTGCAGCGCCAGCTCCTGGACGATCTGCTTGTCCACGCCGCGCTCGACGGCTTGGTCCGGCGTCAGCGGCTCGCCGTTGCGGCGCTCGATCTCCTTGCGGAAGTTGTCGAAGCGCAGCTTGAAGTCCTGGGCGGACATCTCGCGCGAGCCGGCGTCGATCACGCCCGAGCCGCGCGGCCCCTTGAAGACGTCGCTGATGCCGAAGATGGCGAAGCTGACGATCAGCAGGCCAAACAGCAGCACCGCGAACGGCGATTTGGCGAAGGAGCGGAAACCGGCGAGCATGAGGGCGAGAACCTTCCAGTCGGACCGCTGAAGCAACGAGCAAAGCGGTCGAGAGCAGCGGGTATAGTAGAGCCACATGCGCGGGGGCAAGCGGCGCGGGCTTGACTTCCCAAGGGAGCGTGTCCCCAAGAAGGCGCTCATGACCCTTTCAAGCACGACGCCCCGGCCGTTGATCGCCGGAAACTGGAAAATGAACGGCCTTTCGGCCGCGCTCGACGAAGCCCGCGCCGTCGCGGCGGCGCTGGACCAGCGTCCCGCCGCCGCGCGCGTGGCGATCTTCCCGCCAGCCACCCTGTTGCACCGTCTGGCCGAGGCCGTGGCCGGCTCGTCGGTCGTGGTCGGCGGCCAGGATTGTCACGCCAAGGCCAGCGGCGCCCACACAGGCGACATCTCGGCCGAGATGATCGGCGACGCCAGCGGGACCATGGTCATCGTGGGCCATTCGGAACGCCGAACCGACCATGGCGAGACCTGCCAGCATGTGGCGGCGAAGGTCGAGGCGGCCCTGGCCGCCGGCCTCGAACCGATCGTCTGCGTCGGCGAGAGCCTGGATCAGCGGCAAGCGGGCGAGGCGGTGAGCTTTGTCCTCGGCCAGCTTCGCAACTCGCTGCCGCAAAGCCTGAAGGGGCAGGCCTTCAGCGTCGCCTACGAGCCGATCTGGGCGATCGGCACCGGCCATGTCGCGTCGGTGGAGAACATCATCGAGATGCACGCGGCCATCCGCGCCGAGCTCGTCGCGCTGTTCGGCGACCAGGGCGCTGGCGTTCCCATCCTGTACGGCGGCTCGGTGAAGCCTGAAAACGCCGCCGAGATCCTGGCCGCCCCAGAGGTCGGCGGGGCCCTGGTGGGCGGCGCTTCGCTGAAGGCCAAGGATTTCCTGGCGATCATCGAGGCCGCCTAAGGCCCAGACCCTTCCGGGACGAGTCGCGCGAGCGCACGGTTCGTCCCGAGCCTGGGCCAGAATCCTTGACATCGCGGCGCCCACGTGCGCCTTACCGCGCCTTGCAAATCACCGCGTATTCAAGACTTTCATGACCTCGATGCACGCCTATCGCACCCAT
Source organism: Caulobacter sp. (assembly GCA_041905125.1). Taxonomy (GTDB): domain Bacteria; phylum Pseudomonadota; class Alphaproteobacteria; order Caulobacterales; family Caulobacteraceae; genus Caulobacter. Next base: position 6,762 of record JAYRLX010000108.1, read on the forward strand.
AACTGCGGCGCTCTTCGCGCTTCCGACACCGGTTCCTCGGTGCGCCTGTCGGGCTGGATCCACCGCAAGCGCGACCACGGCGGCCTGGTCTTCATCGACCTGCGCGACCACTACGGCTTGACCCAGCTGGTCCTGCACCCCGAAACGCCGGGCTTCAACGTGGTCGAGCGCCTGCGCGCCGAGAGCGTGATCCGCGTCGACGGCGAGGTCATCGCCCGCGACGCCAGCGTGGTGAACCCCAACCTCCCGACCGGCGAGATCGAGATCCGCGTCTCGGCCGTCGAGGTGCTGAGCGAAGCCGCCGAGCTGCCGCTGCCGGTCTTTGGCGAGCCCGACTATCCGGAAGAGATCCGCCTCAAGCACCGCTATCTCGACCTGCGTCGCGAGACGCTGCACAAGAACATCGTCCTGCGCTCCCGCGTGATCCAGTCGATCCGCAACCACATGTTCGCGCAGGGCTTCAACGAGTTCCAGACGCCGATCCTGACGGCGAGCTCGCCGGAAGGCGCGCGCGACTTCCTGGTGCCGTCGCGCCTGCACCCGGAGAAGTTCTACGCGCTTCCCCAAGCGCCCCAGCAGTTCAAGCAGCTGCTGATGGTCTCGGGCTTCGACCGCTACTTCCAGATCGCCCCGTGTTTCCGCGACGAGGACCTGCGCGCCGACCGTTCGCTGGAATTCTACCAGCTCGACGTCGAGATGAGCTTCGTCACCCAGGAAGACGTGTTCGCCGCGATCGAGCCGGTGATGCACGGCGTGTTTGAAGAGTTCGGCAATGGCCGCCGCGTCTCGCCGATCAACGAGACCCACACCTTCACCAACGATTTCGGCGCGACGTTCGAGCACAAGGGCTTCGAGCGCCTGACCTACGCCCAGTCGATGGCCTGGTACGGCAGCGACAAGCCGGACCTGCGCAACCCGATCAAGATGCAGAACGTCTCGGAGCACTTCCGTGACGGCGGCTTTGGCCTGTTCGCCAAGATCCTGGGCGCTGACGCCAAGAACCAGGTGTGGGCGATCCCGGCTCCGACGGGCGGCAGCCGCGCCTTCTGCGACCGCATGAACAGCTGGGCCCAAGGCGAAGGCCAGCCGGGCCTGGGCTATGTCTTCTGGTCGGAAGACCAGGGCGGCTGGGGCGGCCCGCTCGCCAAGAACCTGGGCGAGCCGACCCAGGCCCTGATGGAATCGCTGGGCCTTGGCGCCGGCGACGCCGCGTTCTTCGTGGCCGGCGACCCGGCCGTGTTCGCCAAGTTCGCGGGCCTGGCCCGCACGCGCGTCGGCACGGAGCTGAAGCTGGTCGACGAGAACCAGTTCAAGTTCTGCTGGATCGTCGACTTCCCGATGTTCGAGTGGAACGAGGACGAGAAGAAGGTCGACTTCTCCCACAACCCGTTCTCGATGCCGCAAGGCGGTCTGGAGGCCCTGGAAGGCCAGGATCCGCTGACCATCCGCGCCTACCAGTACGACATCGTCTGCAACGGCTACGAGCTGTGCTCGGGCGCGATCCGGAACCACAAGCCCGAGATCATGCTGAAGGCCTTCGAGATCGCCGGCTACGGCCCCGAAGTGGTCGAGGAGCAGTTCGGCGGCATGCTGAACGCGTTCCGCTACGGCGCGCCGCCACACGGCGGTCTGGCCCCCGGCATCGACCGCATCGTCATGCTGCTGGCCGACCAGGTCGCCATCCGGGAGGTCATCGCCTTCCCGCTGAACCAGCAGGGCCAGGACCTGCTGATGAACGCCCCGGCCAACGTGCTCGACAAGCAGCTCAAGGAGCTGCACATCCGCACCGCGCCCCCGATCAAGGTTTAGGCCATCAAGGTCTAAGACCCGGCGGTCACCGCAAAAGAAAAGCCCTCCGGTCTTGCGATCGGAGGGCTTTTTCTTGGTCGGAGGCTTTGCGCCTCAGCCGATCACCACTTGGGCGGTTTCGGCGGCTTGGGCGGGGCGGGGGGAGCCGGCGGAGCGGGCGGGGTCTTGGGCATCTCCCGCCACAGCATGAACTGCTGGGCGCCGCGAATGCCGCTGCACGGCCGCACGGTCAGGCCCGAGGGCAGGCGGGTGGCGCTGTCGCCGCAAGCTTCGTCCAGCTGGTCCTGGTCCAGGCCCTTGGCGGCGGAAAGATCCGCCCCGCTCAGCACCACCAGCGAGAGGTCGGCGTTGCGGAAGTCCGCGCCGGCGAAGGCGCCGCCGCGCAGGTTCGAGCCGGTCATGTCCGCGTTGCGGAAATTAGCGCCTTCGAAGCGACCGCCCTGGAAGTTGGCGTGGTTGATGTCGGCGTTCGAGAAGTCGGCGTCGCGGGCGTTGACGCCCGAAAGGTTGGCCGCGATCAGCTCGCCATTCGAGAAGCGGGCCTTCTGCAGGTTGGCGCCGACCATCTGGACGCCGTGCAACTCGGCCGACGACAGGTCGACCCGCACGAGCACCGCCAGTTGGAAATTGGCGCCGCTGCTTTCCACGCCCGACATGCGGGCGTCGGTGAAGTTGGCGTTGTTGAAGTTCGCGCCGCGCATTTCGGCGCCGCGCAGGTCGGCGCGGCTGAGATCGGCCGAGAAGAAGTTGCTGCCGTAGAACATCGCGCCGCGCAGGTCGGCGCCGATCAGCACGGCCTTGGCGAAATTGGCGCCGGCGAACTTGGCGTTCATCAGCTTGCGGCCGGCCAGGTCGCAGCTGGCGCACATGCCGCCGAAGGAGGTCAGCTTGGCGACGTCGCGGTCCTCGCTCGCGGCATGGGCCTGGCCGGCGAGGGCCAGCAGGCTCAGCGACAGGGCGGCGATGGGAGCGCCAAGACGGAACATCAATTTCTCCGTGCAGTCCATAACGCGACTGTGTGAGTTACGGTTTGAACCGGGCAGGCCCCAGAAGCCACTTAAATCGCGGTAATGACGGGGATTTAACGGCCGCGCGGTAGAGCCGCGCGCCCTGCTCAACGATCGGTCGTTGAAGCGGTCCGGCGTCAGGAGGACGCGACCGGCCCCGTCTGGTCGGACTGAGCGCCGCAGGTGTCGCAGACCGTGATCGCGCCCCGACGGACTAGCGAAAGGTCGCCGCAGGACGGGCACATCTCGCCTTCCACGCCAGGCCGCTCGACCCCTTCCACCCGGCGACGGCCGAAGGCCGCGAAGACCAGGTTGTCGGGGGTGGCGCCGCGCGAGAAGCCCTTCGAGATGAAGCGGCTGGCGGGCACCGGATCGAGCTCGCCGTCCTCGTCGGCGTCGATGAGACGCTTGCCCGCGCCCAGGCCGTCGGCGTTGAACTCGCTGGGATCGGCGTTGGCCAGGTCGTCGCGGCCCAGGTACGAGACGCCCAGCTCGCGGAACACATAGTCCAGGATCGAGGTCGCCGACTTGATCGAGTCGTTGCCCGTCACCGGGCCCGCCGGCTCGAACTTGGTGTAGACGAAGGCGTCCACGAACTCGTCCAGCGGCACGCCGTGCTGCAGGCCCAGGGACACCGCGATCGCGAAGTTGTTCATCAGGCTGCGGAAGGCCGCGCCTTCCTTGTGCATGTCGATGAACAGCTCGCCCAG
>JAYRLX010000560.1:0-1847 GCA_041905125.1 Caulobacter sp.
AACCGCTCAGGCTGAATCTGGGCCCCGGCATTCGCCGGGGAGATCGGAGTAGGGGTTAGGCGGTAGCGGTTTTGGCCCCGGTCGCCGGCCGGTACTTCTCCGCGTCCGAGGTGAACTCGGCGTGGCCGTAGCGTTTGAGCTGCCGCTTCAGCCGTCCCACCAGCCGCGCGTCGGCGAGAGCCGAGAGTCCCGGCACCTGCCGCGCCAGCCGATAGGCGGTCAGTTGGCCGGTCACCAGCGTGGCCACCAATCCAAACATCATGAAGTCGCGGGGCCCGATCTCGACGCCCATGCGCTTGGCGGCGGCCAGGTCGCCGTTCATGAAATTGCGCAGGAAGAACACCTTGGAGAAGCCGCGCTCGACCTGGTCGAACAGCCGGTTCTCGGGCCGCTCGTCGGGCAGCAGGTAGGCGTTCAGCGTCGCGCGGACCAGCTCGCCGCAGGTGGCGTCGTCGAAGCCGGCGCGCAGGGTGGCGCTACGGGCGTTCATGGTGTCGACGACCCCTTGCGGCGTGTCGGCCAGCAGGTCCTCCGGCAGGCCCAAGAGGAAGCAGCGATAGCGGGCCAGCTCGACGCGGGCGCGCTCTTCGGCCGTGAAGGTCTTCCGCCCCTCGCCGACGATCTTATAGCTCATCAGGAAGATCGGAATCAGGCCGGCCGGCATCTGGTCGACCTGCGGGATCGGGATCCCGTAGACGCCGACGTCCCAGCGGTTGGATCGCTTCAGGGCGTTGAACCGGACCATCGAGTGCATCAGCCGGACCATGGCCGCCGCGCGGAAGCCGGCGCCGTGTCGCTCAAGCGAGCCCGGCAACAGGGTGGCGGTGAAGAAGGTCGCCGTCTCGTTCACCCGCCGCGCCGCCGTGTCATTTGACAGAGTTCCGGTCAGCGCCATCGGCAGGGCGGCGTACTTGTTCATGAAGGTGGCGATGAACGCGCCGCGGATCGCGAACGGGCCAAGATTGGCGGCGGCGTTGCGGTCCAGGCGCTGGCCTTCGCGGACCAGGTCCATGTCCAGCCAATCGGGGATGCGCTCCATGTCGGCGATGAAGGCCGCCAGCTCCGGCGGCGCGTCGGGCACGGCCGCGATTCCCTCGTCGCAGGCCTTGGTCAGCATCTCGACCAGCGGCCGGAAGCCGTAGCGCGGCATCAGGGCGGCGTAGGCGTCGGCCACGACATCCCCCAGCATGGTGTAGGCCTTGATCAGCGCGATCTTGTCGGGATCGAGCTTGGCGCGCGCCAGCCTGGGCGCCACGCTCTGTCTGGGGTCGGTGGTGAAGCGCTCGGGCGTGATGGCGAAATCGATGTCGCCATAAAGCGCGGGCAGGGCGGTCTTCTGCGAGGCGACCTTGGCCAGGACCTGGTCCAGCGTGTTCATCGGATCCTCGTGACGTCGCGGACCCGTGACGGATCCAGCTTTCGCATCATAGGTTACGCCAACCGTAAGCCTGGGCTACTCGCCTTGGCTCTGATACGGAAAGGCGGCGCGGCGCGGATGCAAGTCCCTGAAAAAACGAGACGAACGCCGAGGCAGTCGCGCTCGGAGGCGACGGTCGACGCCATTCTCGCGGCGGCCTTTCAACTTCTGGAGCAGGGCGGCGTCGAGGCCCTGACCACCAATCACATCGCCGAGCGCGCGGGCGTCAGCGTCGGCACGCTCTATCAGTACTTCGGCGGCAAGCAGGCGATCCTGGCGGCCTTGGCGCATCGCCAGGCCGAGGCCGCCCGCGACCGGATCGCCGATCTGGTGATCGCGCGGCCCGAGCTGGGCGCCGTCCGGATGATCGTGCGAATCCTGGCGACGGCTTTCGAGGGCTCGCCCGCGACGCGGCGCGCTCTGCTGGACG
>JAYRLX010000561.1:0-1845 GCA_041905125.1 Caulobacter sp.
AAATCCCTGCGGCTCTTCCCCGGCGCGGAAAGACAGGAACGCGCGATCGATATCCTCGGCCACCCGTTCGCCGTTGTCATGGGAGCAGGGCGGATGAGCGGCGAGAAACGCCGCTCGTTCCTACGCCTTTCGCTGCGCCCGCGCTGGGCCAGGGGCGCGGGAACGAGGGGGCTCTGTGGTGTCGCTCACGCCTTGGTCCTGCGCTTGAGGTCTGACTGAAGCGCCGAAGCGACGTCCCCTGGCCAGCCGTTCGGCCCCACTCTACCTTTGCCGCGCGACAAGGCGGTGTCTTCTGCTTTTGGCCGCACAACTGCCGGTCCACTTCGGCGCGCGGCTGCGGCGCCGCCGCTAATGTCGTCAGGCGGCCGATGACCCTCCAGCTTGGTCGAACCGGCTGTAACGTGATCGCCCCTCGCGCTTGGCGTCGTATAGAGCCTGGTCGGCTCGGCGCAGAAGCTCCGCGCCGTCCAGACTTCCGGCGTCGACCAGCGCCATGCCAACCGACCCCGAAAGGATCGCGGTTCCGCCGCAAACCTCGACCCTGTCCTGCAACACCTCGACCAAACGCTCGGCCAGGACCTCCAGGCCGCGGGCGTCCCCAGCCGTCGCGACGATAGCGAATTCGTCTCCGCCGAAGCGCGCGACGGTGTCGCCGGCGCGGCAAGTGCCCTGAAGACGACGCGCGGTCTCGACGATGAGATCATCTCCCGCCGCATGGCCGAGGGTGTCGTTGACCTGCTTGAAGCGGTCCAGGTCGACCATATAGACGCCGACACACACCTGGCCCCGGCGATGGCGGGCGAGCGCCAACTCCAGATTCTGTTCGAAGAGGGCGCGGTTGGCCAAGCCGGTGAGGCCATCATGCAGCGCCTGATGCTCGGCCTTGGCCTGGGCGCGGAACACACCCTTGGTCATCAGGCGCGCCCGTCGCAGCAGCATGGCCCCGGCCGCGGCGATGACGATCATCAGCCCCACGATCACGGGCAACAGGCGCTGGATGAGCAGCGCAGCGACGTTCTCGCGTTTCCAGCTGATCGCCATGCCGTCGGTTTGATCCTGCCAGGCGATCGGCGCCACAGTGCGGTCCTTGGCGCGGGCAGGGGGCTTGGGTTCGAGGCGGAAGCCCTCTAACCGGAGCCGCTGGGCGAAGCTGTCTCGCAGCAGTTGGTCGTTCAGCAATCTGGCGCCGGACACGATCTTCCCGCTGCCCGGCTGGCGCGCGGCGACGGCCAAGAACGGTCGCCCGCCTCGCCATTGCAGTTCGCTGACATAGGTGTCGAGGGCCGAGCCGCGGGCGAGGTTGCCGACCATGGCTGCGGCTCGCGCCGTTGCTGGCGGCGCGACGCCGGATTGGCCGCCTATGACACGGCCATGGACATCCAGCACCTGCAGATCGCTGATGTCGGTCGGCGCGGCCGGGTCCAAAATCAGCAGATCATGCGCCAGATCATCGGCCAGATCGTCGAGATGACTGGCGAACATCTCTCCGATCATGCCGCCGACACGCTCATCGGCCAGGCGCTGGACGTCGCGTCCCGCCAGGAAGACCGATAGCGGCAAGGCCAGGATCGCGGCGAGCAGGATCATCGCCAGCGGCGCGACAATCGTCAGCTCGTTCTTTCCCCGCCACATGCCTGTCTCCCGTGTTCGAAGAGGACTGGGTGGAGCCTTCACCCTTGAACTGGGCTTAACCGGAGCCGACCTGCGACATTAGGGCGCGATAACGGGCGCCAAGCCGGATTTTTGCGACCGTTCTTGTCGCGCCGTCCCGAGAGTTCCCGCTTCCGAGAGCGACCCGCGCGTGAGCGCCTTGGCCCGGCGCTGCCGCACCACCGTCTGGTCGCT
>JAYRLX010000109.1:0-10205 GCA_041905125.1 Caulobacter sp.
TGGGCGACGCGCCGCGCCTGGCCGTTTCGGCGGCGATCGCTCTGGCGTTGCTGGTGTTCATGATCGTCTTCACCTGGCGGACCTGGCGAGTCCGCCTCGAACTGCGGATCGACGCGTACGGCGTCTTCGCGCCCGCCTGGCGTCGAGCCTATGGCTGGGACGAGATCGCCTTCGTCGTCCAGCCAAACGGCGCGCGTGAGTTACGCCTCGTCCTGACGTCTGAGGCCGCTGAAACGGCCGGGCGCGCCGCCCTGTTGACCACGCCCCTGGGCCCCACCGGCCTCTACGCGAACGAGGCCGTCGCCGCCCTGCTCAAGGCGCGGCCCAACCTGCCGATCGAGCCCTGGACCTCCAATGGCGTGGTCTTGCCGATCCGAGGCGCGACGGACGTGCCCGACACCGTCGAGGTGACGACCTACGGCTGAGCCCAGGCGCGGCGGCGCGCGCTTCGTGCTATAATTATCGCATGACCCTCGACGAGGCCCTCACCCGACTGCGCGCGGCCAAGCCGCTGCTCGACCGTTACGGCGTCGCGCGGGTGGGCGTGTTCGGCTCGACGGCGCGGGGCGAGGCGGGCCCGGATAGCGACGTGGACGTGCTGGTGGAGTTCTCGCCCGAAAAGCACCCAGGCTTGGACTTCTTCCGTTTACAGGATGATCTGGCCGATATGCTGTCGAGTGAGATTGATCTCGTGACGCCCGATGGCCTGCACCGACTCGTAAGAGACCGGGTGCTGCGGGAAGTCGCCTATGCGTAAGAGCGAACGGGACGCCGAGCTTCGCCTCGACGATATCCTGCAAGCGATCGAGCGCATCCGTTCCTACGTCGCCGGCGCCGATTTCGCTCGGTTCCAAGCCGAGATGATGCTGTTCGATGCGGTGTCGATGAACGTTCTGGTGATCGGCGAGGCCATCGGACGGTTGCCGGATCGCCTAAAGGATCAGCTCGGTGGCCTGCCCTGGAAGAGTATCGTCGCGGTTCGTAACCTGGTCGCCCATGGCTACCCCGAGTTGGACGCCAAGATTGTCTGGGACATTGCGACGACGCGGCTGGATGCTTTGGAGGCCGTGATCGCGCCGATGCTGGCGGAAGTCCGAAAGCTCTAGCGCCCGCCCAACCGCCACGCCGCCAGCACGCCGACCACCGCCAGCGGCAGGAAGGCGGCGAACAGCAGCGGGCCGCGATCCGCCGCCAGGGCCGGATCGATGCCGTGGCTGAAGCCTAGCAGGTTGGCCATGGCGCCGGCGCCGGCCGCGCCGGTGGCGCCGCCGATCAGCTGCGAGGTCGGGACCGCGCCCGAGGCCATGGCCTGCTCGTCGGCCGGCGCGCCGCCGATGGTCCGGCGGGCGATGAAGGCGTGGCACAGGCCAAAGCCCGCGCCCATCACAGCCAGGGCGACCGCGGTCTCGGCCAAGGTTCCGCGCGGCGTCGCCCAGGCGCTGGCGAGCGCGCCCAGCAGGATCACGACGACGCCCAGCCGCACGAAGCGGCCGTCGCGCTCGGCCGGGACCTTGCCGACCAGCAGGGCGCACAGCGTCCAGCCGGCCGCGATCGCGCCGATCACATAGCCGGCCAGCAGCGGCGAGGCGTGGTGCTGGGCCTGGATGAAGGCGGGGCCATAGACGGTGAAGCCGATCACCGCCGCTTCGGTCGAGAAGATGGTCAGAAGGCCCAGGCCCGTGGCGGCTCTCAGGTCGGCGGCGCTTTTCGGCAGCAGGCGGTCGTGAGTCCTGGCGTTGACGGCCAGCATGGCCGCCATGCCGAGGACGCCGCCGATCGCCAGCCCCACCGCCAGCCGCGGCGAGGCGACGACGCCGGCGGCGCCGATCAGGCTGACGGCCAGCACCAGCAGGGCCAGTTGCGGGACGGGCACGCGGCCGCGGGCGGCGTCGCCGCGCTCGGCGGGCAGCATGGCCATGACGGCGGCCACGAAGATGATCGCCTGGACCACGAACAGCCAGAAGGCGCCGCGCCAGAAGCCGGCGGCGGCGAACAGGCCGCCCAGCGTCGGGCCCAGCAGCGTCGCCGCGCCCCAGACGCCCGCCACCGCGCCATAGACGCGCGGCCACAGGCGCTCGGGGAAGAGGGCCGTGATCGCGACGTAGCACAGGGCCACCACGGCGCCGGCCCCCAGGCCTTGGACGAGACGGCCGAGGATGAAGGTGACGAACTCGGGCGCGAGCGCGCTCATGGCGCAGCCGATGGCGTAGACCAGGCCGCTAAAGGCCGTCGCCTGCCGCAGGCCGAGCGCCAGGGACAGCCTGCCCGAGCAGGCGCCGGCCACGATCGAGCCGGTCAGATAGGCGGCCACCGACCAGCCGAAATAGGCGTAGCCGCCAATCTCGCGCGCGACGCTGGGCATGATCGTCGCCGTCACCAGGGTGTCGGCGGCGTTCAGCCAGATGCCCAGGCACAGGAGGGCGAAGCGCGGGGCCAGGGCTTTGTCGATCAAGCGCCCGGAAGAGGCGGAGGCGGTCATGCGGGTCCCATGGCCGCTTTCGCCGCCCGCGCCAAGGGGGTTTCGAGAACAAGCGCCGCGGGCGGCCTCAGCTCGCGGCGACGCGCTGGACCCATCGGGCGCACAGGTCGCGCAGCGCCTCGGCCTGCCGCTCGACAGTGTCGGGGGTCTGGAACACGGCGACGCCGCGATCGGCGGCGGGCCATCGCGCCAGGCCCGCGGGATCGTCGAACGCGAAGCCGGCGAGGTCCTTCGGCTTGGCGCCGCGATGCAGGACCAGGCGAACCCCGCCGCGCCGCTCCAGTCCGAGCGTGATCAGGTCGTCTTCGCCAAGCGCGAAGCTGGGCGCGTTCCACTTGATCCGCTCGACAAGGTCCGGATGCGCGCCGGCGACGATCGTCCGAAGCCGGTCGACCGTCGCCAGGGTCTCGCTGTCCAGGCCCGCGCGAAAAGCCTCGATCGGCGACACGACGCTAGAGCGTCTTCGCCAGGGCCGTCAGCTGGTCGGCCGCGACGCCCCAGCCTTCGTGGAAGCCCATCTTCTCGTGGGTGTCGCGGTCCTCGACGGTCCAGTGGCTGGCGACGGCGCGGTAGCGGGTCTTGCCACCGCCCAGGTCCTCGAAGGTGACGGTGGCGACCATGAACGGCTTGGCCGAGGGCTTCCAGGTTTCGGTGAAGGCGTCGGTGAAGACCAGCTTCTCGTTGGGGATGACCTCCAGATAGACGCCCGGCTGCGGCACGCGCTCGCCGTTCGGGCCGTTCATCACGAGATAGGTGTTGCCGCCCGAGCGGACGTCCTGGCGAACGTCGGAGACGTACCAGGGCTTGGGGCAGAACCACTGGACCAGCAGCTCGGGCGAGGTCCAGCATTGGTAGAGCTTCTCGCGCGGAACATCGATGATCCGTTCCAGGACGAGATCTCGATTTTCAGCGGCGGGGGCGTTGTCGAGGGGCATGGGGCGTCTCCAGGGGGATGATTTCGTCCCAAGGACGCGCGCCCGTCCAGCCTCCCGACATCGCCTCGAAAAAACCGATCAGGCCGGCTCGATCTCAAGTTCGCCGGCCTGGACCAGTTGGGTGTGTCCAAAGCCCTGCCGGTAGTCGAGAAGCGAAACCACCTTGGGCGTCACGCAGAACAGCGCCAGCCCTCCGCCCTCGGCGGCGTCGAACGCCTGGCCGACCTGCGGGAACTTGTGCAGGAACAGCCGGCCGATCTCGAGGGCCTGCTGGGGATCGGCGATCCGCTGGGCAAGGCCCGCCAACGAAACGCCGCGAATGTCGTCCCAACGATCGTAGGGCAGGGTTATGGTGATCGACACGCGCGGATCGCGCGCCAGGTTGCGGGCTTTCTGGGACTCCGCCGAGCAGCCGAAATAGATCGACAGCCCGTCGCTGACATAGCTGACGGTGGTGGCCTGCGGCCAGCCGTCCTCGCGCACGGTCGCCACGGTCATGTCCTGACCGGCAGCCAGAATCTGGGTGATGTCGTGTCTGGCCTTCTGTTCCATCGCGCCTCTCCTTTCGCGAAGCCGGAAGGCTGCGCTCGCCAGCCGCGCGCGCGATGATCCAGATCAAGTCCGCCCGCTTGACCCCAGTGGCGCGCCGCTCCACTGTGGTCAAAATTCAAACAAATGTTTTAGGGAGTGCGCCGTGAACCTGTTCGACCTTTCCGGCAAGGTGGCGATCATCACCGGGTCCTCGCGGGGGATCGGCAAGGCGATCGCCGAGCGGATGGCCGAGCACGGGGCCAAGGTTGTGATCTCCTCGCGCAAGGCCGAGCCCTGCGAAGAGGTGGCGGCCGCCCTCAACGCCAAGCACGGCGCGGGAACGGCCATCGCGGTCCCCGCCAACATCGCCTCGAAGGAAGAGCTGCAAAACCTGGTCGACGAGACCCGCAAGGCGTTCGGCCGCGTGGACGTCTGCGTCTGCAACGCCGCCAGCAACCCCTATTACGGGCCGATGGAGGGGATCAGCGACGACCAGTTCCGCAAGATCCTGGACAACAACATCATCAGCAATCACTGGCTGATCGGCATGGTCGCGCCGGAGATGCGGGCCCGCAAGGACGGCGCGATCATCATCGTCTCGTCGATCGGCGGCCTGCGCGGCAACGCGATCATCGGCGCCTACAACATCTCCAAGGCCGCCGACTTCCAGCTGGCCCGCAACCTGGCCCACGAGTTCGGTCCCGACAACGTGCGGGTCAACTGCATCGCGCCGGGCCTGATCCGCACCGACTTCGCCCGCGCCCTGTGGGAGAACCCCGAGACCCTGAAGCGCTCGACCCAGGGCGTGCCGCTGCGCCGGATCGGCGAGCCGGACGAACTGGCCGGGGCGGCGGTGTACCTGGCCTCGAAGGCCGGCAGCTTCATGACCGGCCAGGCCCTGGTCGTGGACGGCGGGGCGACGATCTGACGCCCACCGCTCGGGCTAAGCTTAACGCGTCCTACACCTGTTACCGCGAAGGGTTGCCCCGGATTCCGGGATATTTGGTCTTGCGGCGTTTCTTGATTTCACTCGTCCTGCTGGGGACCTTGGCGGCAGGGGGCGTCCAGGCGCAACCCGGTGCGCTCCTGGACCAGCGCCTGGATCAGCTGAGCCGCAAGATCGGCGTCGATACGGTCCGTCCGTCTTCCGACAATCAGGATGTCGAGCGCGCCGGCGAGGCGGCGCTGAAGGAGAGCGGCCGCGACCGGCTCTACGATCTCTGGCGCGTGCTGTACGCCTACAAGAGCAACCAGGTCCGCCGCCGCTTCGATCCGTGGGTCGAGCGGGTGCGAGCCGTGGCGCGGCGCGACCATGATCCGGCCCTGGCCGCGCTGGCCGATTTGCAGACGATCGCGCTGCGGCATGAGACGCAAGGGTTCCGGGCCTTCACCGACGCCGACTGGACCCGGTTCATGGACCAGTCGGGCCCCGACATCCGCCTGATGGCGGGCATCGAGCGGGTCCGGCACCTGGGCCAGGTGGGACGTTGGCGCGAGGCCGCCCGGCTGGCGACCGAATTGACCAACGAGGCCGAGCGGCAGGACCGGATCGCCCAGCCGGTGCTGGCCGAGCTGCACCAGATTCACAGCTACACCTTGTCCGACATGGGCGACAAGGAAGGCGCGCTGGAGCACATGGCCCATGCGGCGGAGCTCGACGAGAGCGACGCCTTCTTCCTTCACAAGACCGAGCGGCTGTACGACATCGCCTACACCGCGGCCGACCTGGGCGCGGTGGACCAGGCGCGCCGGTTCGCGGCCCTGCATCACCGTTGGGTCGCCAGTTCCGGCAACGCCGACTTGGTCACCTGGGACCGTTATCTGTGCGCCAAGATCGCCAAGCTGGCCGACCAGCCGAAAGAGGTGCTGGACTGCCTGGCCGACGCCAGGGCGCTGATCGACCGGCCCGAGCGGCGGCTGCAGGTGGTCATGCTGGGCCTGCGCGCGACGGCGCATGCGCAGCTGGGCCAGGCCTCGGCGGCGCGCGCCGATCTTCAGCGGATGCAGGCCATTCCCGACGCCCTGGGCCCGCGCGACCTTTCCGCCGAGGCGCTGATCAAGGCCTATGTCGACCAGGCCGAGGGTCGTTCGACCGAGGCTTTCCGCGAGCTCGACGCCTGGCGCAAGGGCGAGGCCTTGCGCGTCGCCCGGCAGAACGCCCGCAACGTCGCCGAGATGTCGGCGGCCCTCGACGGCGAGCTGCGCGCCAAGCGCGACGAGAGCCGCCGTCTGGCCGAACAGGTGCGGCTGTCGCGCAGCCTGGTCCGCGCTTCGGCCGTCATCGCCCTGCTGCTGGCGGTCTTGGTGGCCGGCGGGGTGGGCTGGGCGCTGCACCAGCGGCGGGCCTCGGGCCGCCTCCGGGGCGCCCAGGAGCGCGCCGAGGCCGCCAACCAGGCCAAGTCCGCCTTCCTGGCCGTGATGAGCCACGAGCTGCGCACCCCGCTGAACGGCATGCTGGGCCTGGCCCAGGCCCTGCGCACCGAGACCCTGACGCCCGAGCAGCGCGAACAGGTCGACCTGATCCTCGACAGCGGCGACACCCTGCTGGTGCTGCTGAACGACATCCTCGACCTCTCCAAGATCGAAGCCGGCAAGCTGGAGATCGCCCCGACCACCGGCGACCTCGTCGGCAGCTGCGCGCGTCTCGTCGGCGGCTATCAGCCCACGGCGCGCGAGAAGGGCGTGGCCCTGTCGTTCCGGCTGGAGAGCCAGCCGCCCGGCCCGCTGATGTTCGACGGCGTGCGCGTGCGCCAGTGCCTGACCAACCTGGTCTCCAACGCCCTGAAGTTCACCAGCGAAGGCAGGGTCGAGGTGGGCCTGGCCTGTTATCCCGAGGACGACGGCCGGATGCGGGTGCGCCTGCGGGTGTCCGACACCGGCATCGGCATGAGCGAGGAGACGATCGCCAAGCTGTTCCGGCCGTTCACCCAGGCCGACGCCTCGACCACCCGCAACTTCGGCGGCACGGGGCTGGGCCTCAACATCACCCGCCGCCTGGTCAAGATGATGCGGGGCGAGATCAAGGTCGAAAGCGAGGAGGGCCGCGGCTCGGTCTTCACGATCGAGATGCTGGTCGACCCGGCCGAGCCGATCGAGGCGCCCGCCGGCGCCGAGGACGCGGCCGAGGCGGCAGAAGGCTTCGCCGCCCTGCATGGCCGGCGGGTCCTGGTGGTAGACGACCATCCGGTCAATCGCCGGGTCATCCGCCTGTTTCTCGAGCCGTTCGACTGCGAGCTGGTCGAGGCCGAGAACGGCCAGGTCGCGCTGGACGTCCTGGCCGAGCGTCCGATCGACCTCGTCCTGATGGACGTCAACATGCCCGTGTTGGACGGGCTGGAAGCCACGCGCCGCCTGCGCCTGGACCCGCGTTTCCACCGCCTGCCGGTCATCGCCCTGACCGCCGACGTGATGTCGGCCCAGATCAAGACCTGCCTCGACGCCGGCTGCGACGCCCACGTCGCCAAGCCGATCGACTTGCGGAATTTACTGTCGGTGATGGACCGGTGCCTGACGCGGACGCGCGAGGCGGTGGCGGGGTAGGGCCGTGAATCCCTCTCTCTTCGAGAGAGGGAGGGGCCCATGCGGAGCATGGGAGGGTGAGAGGTGTCACCCTCGGCTGCTCGGTCGCCGGCGATCCTGAATTTCGCTGTCCCGCTCGCAGGCTCTTTGGAGACGGCCCAGGACCCTGCTTCACCGGAGAGCTTCTTACCTCTCACCCTCCCACCGCTTCGCGGCGGGCCCCTCCCTCTCTCAAAGAGAGAGGGATTCCTTACGCGCCGCCGCGAGGCGTTCCACCGCCGCGTCCAGCGTCTCGTCCGACTTGGCGAAGCACAGGCGGACGACTGTCCTCACCGGATCCTCCGCGAAAAACGCCGACACCGGGATGGCCGCCACGCCGAACTCGGTGACGCAGCGCTCGCAGAAGCTCACATCGTCCAGGGCGATCCCCGAGGCGGCGAGGTCGACGTTCAGGAAATAGGTCCCCTGGCTCTCCAGCACGACATAGCCGGCGGCGCGCAGGCCGGCGGTCAGGCGGTCGCGGGAGCGCTGCAGGGCGGCGGGCATGTCGTCGAACCAGGCGCGGTGGTGCTCCAGGCCCCAGGCGACGCCGGCCTGCAGGTTGGGCGGCGTCGTGAAGGTCAGGAACTGGTGGGCGGCGGCCAGGGCGCGGGTCAGGGCGGGCGCGGCGCAGAGGAAGCCGACCTTCCAGCCGGTCATGCCGAACAGCTTGCCGGCCGAGCCGATCTTGACCGTCCGCTCGCGCATGCCGGGGAAGGTCATCAGCGGCCGGTGGCGGCGGCCGTCGAACACCACGGCCTCCCAGACCTCGTCGCAGACGGCGACGACGTCGTGGCGCACGCAGAACTCGGCCAGCAGGGCCAGGTCCTCGTCGGGCGTGACCACGCCGGCGGGGTTCAGCGGGCTGTTCAGCACCACCATCCGCGTGCGGTCGGAGAAGGCGGCCTCCAGCATCTCGCGGGAGAAGCGCCATTCTGGCGGGGAGAGGCGGACCAGCTTGGGGACCCCGCCCGCCCGGCGCACCAGCGGCAGGTAGGCGTCGTACAGCGGCTGGAACAGCACGACCTCGTCGCCGGGCGAGATCAGCGACAGGAACGCCGCCGCCAGGGCCTCGGTCGCGCCGGAGGTGACGGTGATCTCGGCGTCGGGGTCGAACTCGAGGCCTTGGGCGCGAGCGTAGTGACCGGCGACGGCGGCGCGCAGCTCGGGCAGGCCGCGCATCGGGGGATACTGGTTGGAGCCCTCGATCAGCGCCCGCGCGGCGGCCTCACGGACGGGCAGGGGACCCTGGTCGTCGGGAAAGCCCTGGCCGAGGTTGATCGCGCCTTGCTGGCGGGCCAGGCCGCTCATGCGCTCGAAGATCGTGGTCGGCAGGTTGTCGAAGACGGGATGGACCATGGGGAAGGGGTAGCATCCCGCCAGGGCGGGCGGTAGCGCCCGCTACCCCGCCGCCGCTTCGTCGTCCCAGTCGTCGTCCCAGTCCTCGTCGACATGCCAGCCGCGCATCCGGCGCGCCGTGGCGGCCATCAGGAAGCTGGGGATGTCGCCGACCGGCATGGGGCGGCCGTACAGGAAGCCCTGGAAGTGGTCGCAGCGCATCTCGGCCAGCAGCCTGGCCTGGTCGATGGTCTCGACGCCCTCAGCGGTGACCTCCAGGTTCAGAGTGCGGCCCAAGAGGGCGATGGTGCGCAGGATGTCGGCGATGGCCGCGTTGTCCTGCATCTCGGCCACGAACGAGCGGTCGATCTTGATCTTGTCGAACGGGAACCGCCACAGATACGACAGGCTGGAATAGCCGGTGCCGAAGTCGTCCATGGCGATCTTCACGCCCAGCTTCTTCAGCTGCGCCAGCTGCTCCAGGATCTTGGCGCTGTCCTGCAGCAGCAGGCCCTCGGTGATCTCGAGCTCCAGGCGCGACGGGGCCAGGCGCGAGGCCTTCAGGGCCTTGCGGACGTGGGCCACGAGGTCGCCGGACACGAACTGGTGGGGCGACAGGTTGACGGCCACGGTCAGGGGCGAGGGCCAAGCCGCGGCGGTGCGGCAGGCCTCGTTCAGCACCCACTCGCCGATCTTGCCGATCAGGCCCCATTGCTCGGCGCACTCGATGAACTCGCCCGGCGCGACCAGGCCCCGGCGCGGGTGCTGCCAGCGCAGCAGCGCCTCGAAGCCGGTGACCTGGCCGCCCTCGCGGCCGATCAGGGGCTGGAAGAACAGCTTCAGCTCGTCGTTGTCGAGCGCGTCGCGCAGGTCCATTTCCAGCTCGCGGCGCTGCTTGATCCACAGGTCCATCGACGTCTCGAAGAAGCGATAGGCCCCGCGGCCGTCGCCCTTGGCCTGGTAGAGGGCCAGGTCGGCGTTCTTCAGCAGGCCGTCCGGATCGTCGGCGTGCAGCGGGGCCTCGGCGATGCCGACGCTGGCGCCGATCAGCACGTGGTTGCCGCGCACGTCGTAGGGGCGCGACAGGCTCTCAACGATGTCGCGGGCCAGCTCGCCCAGGACCTCGGCGCCCGGCGAGGGGGCCACCACCACGGCGAACTCGTCGCCGCCCAGGCGGGACACCAGCCCCAGCTCGCCCACGCAGTCGCGCAGCCGGGCCGAGGCCTGGACCAGCAGGTCGTCGCCAATCGGGTGGCCCAGGCTGTCGTTGACGCCCTTGAAGTGGTCGAGGTCCAGGCACAGCACGGCGCAGCCGGCGCCGCGCGGCTCGCGGTCGGCGCGGCCGTGCTCGGTCCAGGCGCGGC
>JAYRLX010000110.1:0-10187 GCA_041905125.1 Caulobacter sp.
AGGCGCTGTTGTAGACGCCGGGCGTCAGCACCACGACCTGCGGGTTCGAGCGCCAGTCGGCGGTCATGCTCTTCAGCGTCGCCAGCAGCAGGTCCGGATAGCGCTCGACCGGACGCACGCCGGCCGCGCGATAGGTGCCGGGGAAGGTGCGCTTGGCCGCGTCGCGATTGGCCAGCATGTAGGACACGCCCGACGGGACGCGCAGATTGTCCTCCAGCACCGCGAACTGTCCGTCCTGGCAGCGGATCAGGTCGCTGCCGCAGACATTGGCGTAGGCCTTGTGGGGCACATAGAGGTGCTGCATTTCGCGGCGGTACGAGGGCGCGCCGAGCACAAGCTCGCGGGGCACCACGCCGTCCATCAGGATCTGCTGGTCGCCGTAGATGTCGTCGAGGAACAGGTTCAGCGCGCGAAGGCGCTGGGTGAGGCCCGCTTCGATCCGAGCCCATTCGGCGGCCGGGATGATCCGCGGGAAGAGGTCGGTCGGGATGATCCGTTCGGTGGTGTTCTCGGCGCCGTAGACCGTGAAGGTAATGCCCTGGAGCAGGAAGGATCGCTCGAGCGTGCGCTGCCGTCCCGCCAGTTCCTCGGCGCCCAGCGTCGACATCCGAGCGTGCAGCGGATCGTAGTGGGGCCGCACGTCGCCTTCGGCCGTGAACATCTCGTCATAGGCGACGCCTGGCAGGTAGGCGGCCTCCGTCATCGGCAGGGGTGGGGCTTCCGCCAAGGTCTGGGTCATCCCCGCCATGCTCTTTTCCAGGCCCATCTTCCGCCTTGAGACCGTCTTCGTCTTGGACGCGGCGCCGCGGCGCCCGCCTATCGACTCTAAAGCCTGGCGCCGACGAAGGTCGAGGGATTCGACCCGCGCCGCGGCTTTGCGCACGACTGCCTAGCATTTGGGCGCCGGTTGGCCGCTTTGAGAAGCGGCGATCGCGGACAATCCGGTGCATTTCGGATCGTGACATGGGCGACACCCGAGACTACAGCAGGGGCGGGGGCGCATCGCGCGGGGAATGAGAACTGGTGCTTGGGCGAACTTCCCTGGCTTTGACGGCAATGGCCTGGCTTGTGGCCACGTCGGCCTGGGCCGACGAACCGATGGCTCAGATCCAGGGCGTCGAAGACAAGGCTCTCCGCGAGGCGATCCAGCTCGCCCTCACGCAATCCAAACATCCTGCTCAAAGCCGAGCCGAGGCGCGGCGGCGCGCCCGCCAGGCCGGTGAAGACGTCATCGCCGTTCTCCGCGCCGAGGGCTATTACGCCTATACGGTCGAGCCCGACGTGCTTGAGGGCGAGCCGCCCCGTGCGGTGGTCAAGGTCACGCCCGGCCCGGTCTTCGTGATCGCCGAGCCCAAGATCGACTGGTCGGGCGATCCCCCGGACGAAGGGACGCGGCAGCGCGCCGCCGCCGCCATGCGCCTGACCGCGGGCGATCCCGGACGCTCGGCCGACGTCGTCGGCGCCGAGGGGCGTGTCGTCGCGCAAGTGGCCAAGCTGGGCTATGCCGACGCCGAGGCCCAGCCGCGCGAGGTGATCGTCGACCACGCCGATCATACCGTCAGACCCTCCTTCAAGATCGCCGCCGGCGAACTCGTCCATCTCGATGGCGTCGAGGTGATCACGAAGGGGCGCACCAACCCCGCCTGGGTGGGGCGGCTGGCTCCCTGGGTGGCGGGCGACGTCTACGATCCCGAGGATGTGGCCGAACTTGAGCGCCGTTTGCGCGACACCAGTGTCTATGACTCGATCTCGGTCTCGCTGGCCGGGGCGGACAAGGCCACCGCTGAAGGTTTCCGGCCGGTCGTCGTGACGCTCGCCGATCGCCGCGCGCGGACAGTGGAACTGGGCGCGGGCTATTCGACCAGCGAAGGCGCCGGCGTAGACGCCAAGCTGATCCGCTACAATCGGCTGAAGCGCGCCGATACGACCACCTACGCCCTTCGCTTCGCCAAGCTGGAGCAGAGCATCGGCGCCGAGATCTCGCTGCCCCACTGGCGACGCCCTCAGCAGACGCTGAAGCTGAGCAGCTCGCTGTTCCGCAACGATACCGACGCCTACAACGAGACCGGCGGGCGCGTGGGCATCGATCTGACCAAGCGCCGACAGACGACGGCCTACCGGACGTTCGGTGTCTCGTTGGACCTCTCGCAGACCAAGGAGCAGCTCAACCGAAACGGCTCGGTCGCCGGTCGCAAGCTCAACCTGGCGACCATCGCGGGTCTCGCCGCCTACGCCTGGGACTTCTCGGACAACATCCTGGACCCCAAGCGCGGCTGGCGGCTGGAGGCGCGCGGCGAACCCACCTATGTCGTCGGCGACACGACCTTGCCGTATCTGAAGCTGACGACCCAGGGCTCGGCCTATTTGCCGTTCGGCAAGGGCGCGAGCACGGTCCTGGCCGGCCGCCTGAAGCTCGGAGCGATCGTCGGCGGCGGCATCCCTCAGGTTCCGGCCGCTCGGCGCTTCTACGCAGGCGGCGGCGGTTCGGTGCGCGGCTACGCCTATCAAGCGATCGGGCCGCGCCTGGCCGACAATACGCCTCAGGGCGGCGTGTCGCTGGTCGAGACCTCGTTCGAGCTTCGGCAGAAGATCACCGGACATTGGAGCGGCGTCGCCTTTGTCGACGCCGGCGCCATCGGCACGCACGAGACGCCCCAGCGCGAGGATTTCCGGGCCGGCGCGGGCCTTGGCGTGCGCTATGATCTCGGCTTCGGCCCCATTCGCGCCGACGTCGCGGTTCCGCTCGGCCGGCGCGCGGGCGACCCCGCGTTCCAGATCTATCTCAGCATCGGGCAAAGCTTTTGAGCGGCGAACAGGACAAGCCTGATCTGGCGGAAACGGTCGCCCAAGCCGCGGAGGTCGCGAGCGAGACCGCCGTCAAGGCCGCCAAGAAGCTTGGCTGGGGCGGCGCGGTTCTGATCGCCGCGGCCATCCTGGCCGCCATCCTCGTCGTCATGGCCGGCGGTCTTCGCCTGGCGCCGATCACGCCGCAGGGGCGGATGTTCCTGGAGGCGCGCGCGTCCGGGCTGAAGCTGGGGCGGATCGGCAAGCTTCATATCGAGGGCTTGTCGGGCGATATCTGGAAAGACTTCGGCGTCCGCCGCCTGACGATTTCCGATGAGCAGGGCGTCTGGCTGGAGGCCCACGACCTGCGCGTGGCCTGGCGCGCTACTGAACTGTTCGGTCGCCGCTTCCACGCCGAGCGCATCGACGCCCGAGACGTGATCGTTCTGCGTCGCCCGACCATGGGCCCCAAGGGCAAGTCCAGCGCCGCGCCGGTGTCGGTGGATCTGGACGCCTTCGCCTTCCGTCTCGTGACGAGGCCGGCGTTCAGCGGCCAGGATGGAGACTTCGACGTCGCTGGCGAATACGAGATGGCCAGGCGCGGCGGCCAGAAGGGCAAGCTGGCGGTGGCCTCCCGGCTGCACGCCGGCGATCACCTGACCCTCGATTTCGATCTCGGACGCTCCAAGAGCCTGCACCTTTCCGCCGATGCTCTCGAGGCGAACGGCGGCGCCATCGCCGGCGCGCTCGGGTTGCCCGCCGACCGCCCGTTCGACTTGAAAGCCAAGGCTGACGGGACGGTCAGCCAGGCGGCCTTCAACGTCCTGGCCAAGTCCGGCGCCGACACGCCCCTGGAGGCCAGCGGGGCCTGGACGCCTCAGGGCGGCTCGGCGCGCGGCCGGCTCGACCTCGGCGCCTCCCGCTGGACCCAGCGGCTTGAGCGGATGTTCGGGGCGCAGGCCAACTTCACGATCGACGGCAAGAAGGCGACCGCCGACGGGCTGTCGGCCCTGACGCTGGACGTCCGCGCCGAGAACCTGACGCTGCAGGCGCGCGGCCTCGCGGACCTGGCCAAACGACGCACTGGCCCGGACGGCCTCGCCTTCACCGCCCGCATTGGCGCTCTGAAGCGGATCGTCTCGATCCCCCAGATGGGGCAAGGGCTGGCTGACGGGGTCTTCCGGCTGGAGAAGGGCGGCTTCTCGGTCGAGGGGACCGCCGACGTCGCCGATCTGGAGCTGCTGGGCTACCATTTGAAGCGCGCCAAGGGGCCCGCGCTGGTGCGATGGGCCAAGGGCGAACTGGAGATCAAGGCCCAGGCTGCTTCCTCGGGAGGCGGCGGAACGGGACTTCTCGCCGTGCTGGGCGCGAGCCCCAAGGCGACGTTCGAAGGCGCGCGGATCAAGGGCGGCCGTTTCCTGATCCGCTCCGCCCGCATCGATACGCCGAACCTGATCGTGACCGGCACGGGCGAACGCGGCGTACTGGGCGGCTTGTCGTTCGATGGCGAAATGAAGGTCGCTAGCCTGGGGCCGGTGCGTCCCGGCGCCAAGGGTTCGGTCACCGCCAAGTGGTCGGCCTCCAGCTTCGCCGGTCGGCCGTGGGCGTTCACCGTCGACAGCCGCGCGGCCAACTTCGCGACCGGCTACGCCGAGATCGACCGGCTGCTTGGCGCGACGCCGCGCTTGAACGGCAAGGCCAGCTGGAACGAGGGCGTGCTGACGGTCGCCGAGGCGCGGCTCGAAGGCGCGGCCGCCAACGTCAACACCTCAGGCAAGCTGGGGAAGGGGCTTTCGCTCGACTTCGGCCTGGACTGGACCGCCACGGGGCCGTTCCGCGCCGGCCCGGTCGAGATCGCCGGCAAGGCCAGCGGCGACGGCAAGATCGGCGGCGTTCTGTCCGCGCCGCGCGCCGAGCTGAACGCGGATTTCGACTCCATTGACCTGCCCAGCTTGCCGCTGACCAAGGCGCGCCTGACCGTCGTCTTCGCGCGCGGCGCAAACGCCACCGACGGAACGGCTGCGCTGCAGGCCCAGAGCGCCTATGGGCCGGCGCGCGGTCGAACCGCCTTCCGCTTCTCGCCTGGCGGGATCGAGCTCAGCGATCTCGACGTCGATGCGGGCGGGGCGAAGGCGAAGGGCGCGATGTCCTTGCGCAACGGCCTCCCGGCGACAGCCGATCTAACCCTCGCCATCGGTCCAGGAGCCTTCATCCCTCAAGGGCAGGTCAAGGGCTCCGCGCGGCTCGTCGACGCGCCGGGCGGCGGAACAGCCAACGCCAGCCTGAACCTAACCGCCCAGGAGATCAGCTTCGGCGGCTGGAAGGTGCGGGCCGCCGCGATCAAGGCTGACGGTCCGCTCTCACGCCTCCCGCTTTCGATCGACGCGCGGGGGGACGCCCCCAATGGTCGCTGGCGGCTTGGCGGCTCGGGTGAACTGGCCCAGACCGGCCGCGCTTATGACCTGACGCTGAACGCGGCCGGCCGTCTCGGACGCACGGAAATCAAGACCAACGAACCGGCCAAGCTGAGGTTCGGCGATGGTCCCACGCAGGCGCGTCTGCGGTTGGCCATCGACAAGGGGCGAGCCGATATCGACGCCGATCTCGGCGGCGCGACCGCCATGCTGAAGGCGGAACTGGCGGGCGTGACCCTGACGGCCTTCAACCCGGACCTGGACGGCGACATCGACGGGTCGTTCAATCTGCGCGGCCAGGGCGAGACGCTAGGCGGTGATTTCACCATGCGGCTCTCCAACGCCCGCGAGCGCGGGGCCAAGGTCGAGCAGTCGCTGGACGCCAAGATCCACGGGGATCTTACCGACAGCCAGCTGACCATCGTCGCCGACGGCGACAACCGCCAAGGGCTCAAGGCCGAGGCCAATCTCGTTCTGCCGGTCGAGGCTTCCGCCCAGCCGCTGCGGC
This sequence comes from Caulobacter sp., assembly GCA_041905125.1. GTDB lineage: Bacteria > Pseudomonadota > Alphaproteobacteria > Caulobacterales > Caulobacteraceae > Caulobacter. Next base: position 5,707 of record JAYRLX010000110.1, read on the forward strand.
TGATGATCAACAAGAAGCGCGGCGTGCAAGGGCGCTTCTCCGCCCAGGGCGAGATCAAGCCGCTGTGGAACCTGCTGATGGGCGCCGATCGCTCCCTCTCGGGGCGGATCAATCTGCAGGCCAGCCTGGGGGGCACCCTGGCCGACCCGCGCCTGCTCGGTACGGCGACTTTGGACAACGGCGGCTTCGAGGACGGCCAAACCGGTCTTCGCTTGCGCAACGTGACGCTGCGTTCGTCCATGGCCGACAACGCGATCGACGTGCTGCAGGCGATCGGCGAGGACGGGCAGGGCGGCTCGATCTCTGGCGCGGGGCGGATCAGTCTCGCGCGCGATGGGGTCGGCAGCTTCAAGCTCGACATGAAGGGCTTCCGCCTGATCGACAACGACCTGGCCTCGGCCGTGGCGACGGGTTCGGCGACCGTGAACCGCTCGGCCGACGGCAAGATCAAGCTTTCCGGGGCGGTGACCCTCGATCGCGCCGATGTCTCGGCGCAGACCAAGACGCCGGCCGGCGTCGTCGCGATGGACGTCGTTGAGCGCAATCGGCCGCTGGATCTGGATCAGGGCCTGCAACGACGTCCGACGACGGGCGGGATGATCCTGGACCTCGACCTCAAGGCGCCGCGCCGCGTCTTCGTCCGCGGGCGGGGGCTGGATGTCGAACTGTCGCTGAACGCCCATGTCGGCGGCACGTCGCTGGCGCCGGCGCTGAGCGGCGTGGCGCGCGTCGTGCGGGGCGAATACGACTTCGCCGGCAAGCGCTTCGAGTTTGATGACGACGGGACCGTGTACCTGGCCAGCCAGCTCGACCGCATCGTGCTCGACCTGTCGGCGACCCGGCAGGACACCTCGCTCACCGCTGTCGTGCAGATCAAGGGAACGGCCGCCAAGCCCGAAATCACCCTGACCTCGAAACCCCAGCTCCCCAGCGACGAGGTGCTCAGCCAGGTGTTGTTCGGCTCGTCCGCCGCGCAGTTGTCGCCGATCGAAGCCGCTCAGCTGGCTTCGGCCCTGGCGTCGCTGGCCGGCGGCGGCGGCTTCGACGTGATCGGCAACCTGCGCAGCTTCGCGCGGCTCGACCGCCTGGCCTTCGCCGAGAGCGCGACCGGCATGACCGTGGCTGGCGGCAAGTACCTGACCGACGACGTCTATCTCGAGATCATCGGCGGTGGTCGCGAAGGCCCCGCCGCTCAGGTCGAATGGCGTATTCGGCGTACGCTTTCGCTGGTCTCCCGGATCGGCAGCCAGAATGACGCCAAACTCTCGGTGCGTTGGCGAAAGGACTACTGAGCAGGCAGGGGGTTGCGCGATGTTTCGAACTCGGTTCGAAATGGACGAGCTCCAGCAAGGCTGTTGCGTGGGCCCTCGGTTACCTCGTTTGAGGTAAGCACGATTTGCCCGCGGCCCTTGGTTATCCTGACTGAGGGAGGACAGGCTATTGATGCGTCTTGAGTCAGAAGACCGCGCGGTTCTGGACCATATCGCGCAGGCGGGCGGCCAGATCGTCGATCGCGCCGTGGACTGGTGTGCGATCAATTCCGGAAGTCGCCACCTGGCGGGCCTGGAGCGGCAGCGGCAGGTTTTGCTCGACGCCGCCGCCAGCCTGCCCGCCGCTTCCGTGGAAATCCCGCTGACGCCATCGCGCGAGGTCGCGGCCGACGGCCGCGAGACCGAGCTGGCCCACCCGCCGTCCCTGGCCGTGATCGTGCGTCCCGAGGCGTCGGTTCAAGTCGTTCTGACCGGCCACTACGATACGGTCTACCCGGAGACGAGCGCCTTCCAGAGTGTCCGCACGCGCCCGGACGGCGCGTTGCATGGTCCCGGAATCGCCGACATGAAGGGCGGCATCTCCGTGATGCTGGCGGCCTTGGAGGCGTTCGAGCGCCACCCCGCCGCCGCCCATCTTGGCTATCGCGTGCTGCTGTCGCCGGACGAGGAGATCGGCTCGATCGCCTCCGCGCCGGTGCTCGCCGATTTCGCCCGAAGCGGCCACGTCGGCCTGACCTACGAGCCGGCCTTGGCGGACGGAGCCCTGGCTTCGGCGCGCAAGGGGTCGGGCAACTTCCACATCGTCGTCCACGGTCGCGCGGCTCATGCCGGTCGCGACTTCGCCGCCGGGCGCAACGCGGTGATCGGGGCGGCGCGGATCGCTGAGCGCCTTCACGCCCTGAACGGTCAGCGCGACGGCGTCACCGTCAATGTCGCCCGCATCGATGGCGGCGCGCCGCTGAACATGGTGCCGGACGTGGCGGTCGTGCGCTTCAATGTCCGCTTCCCGGAGGCGGAGACCGCCGCCTGGTTCGAGGCCGAAGTCGCCCGGATCGTCGCGGCCGTGGGTGATGATCTGCACGCCCATCTGCACGGCGGGATCACGCGCGGCGCGAAGCCCTTCAACGCCGCCCAACAGCGGCTGTTCGGGGCGGTGAAGGATGTCGGGGCGCTGCTCGGCCAGGAGATCGCCTGGAAGCCCTCCGGCGGCGTCTGCGAGGGCAACAACCTGTTCGCCTCGGGCCTGCCCAACGTCGACACCCTGGGCGTGCGCGGCGGCGATATCCATAGCGAGGCCGAGCACGCGTGGCCCGAGAGTTTCGTCGAGCGCGCGCAGCTCTCGGCCCTGATCCTGATGAAGTTGGCGAGCGGCGCGATTGACGCCCGCGCGATCCGCGCCGCCATGGACGCCCTGGGGGAGATCCACTGAATGCTCGTTGTCCGTCCCGCCGGTTCCGCCGACTTCGACGCCCTGATGGAGCTGGCCGTGCTCTCGGGCAGAGGGTTCACCAGCTTGCCCGAGGATGAGGCGACCTTGCGCGCGCGCCTGGCGCTGTCGGAGGCCAGCTTCCAGGCCGGCGTGGCCCCGCCGGAGGCTTGGTACACCCTGATGCTGGAGGAGACCGAGACGGGCTCCGTCGAAGGCGTGGCGGGGGTCAAGGCCGGCGTGGGCCTAAAGCGTCCGTTCTTTTCCTTCCGGGTCGTGACCCTGGCCCAGTCGTCGCCGACGCTGGAGATGCGCTTTGACCACAAGGCCCTGGTTCTGGTGAACGAATGCGCGGGCTGGTCGGAGGTCGGCTCGCTGTTCTTGCGGCCCGAGAAACGCAAGGGCGGGGCGGGGCGCTTGCTGGCCCAGTCGCGCTACATGCTGATCGGCATCGAACCGCAGCGGTTCGCGGAGATGGTGCTGGCCGAGTTGCGCGGTTGGTTCGACGAGGATGGTCGCTGTCCCTTCTGGGAGCACGTCTCGCACAAGTTCTTCCGGCTGGACTTCGACCAGGCCGACCTGATGAGCGCCTCCACCGACGGCCAGTTCATTCTCGACCTGGCGCCGCGCCACCCGATCTACACCGAGCTCCTGCCCGAAGAGGCGCGGGACGTCATCGGCCGTGTTCACCGCGATGGCGAAGCCGCGCGGGCGATGCTGGAGCGCGAAGGCTTTCGGTACCAAGGCCTTGTGGACTTGTTCGACGCCGGGCCCACCGTGGCCTGTCCGCGCGACGATATCCGCACGGTGCGCGACTCCAAGCGGTTGCGGGTGAAGCCGGGCGAGGACGCGTTCGGCGAGGAAGCGCTGATTTCGACCGGAGAGGTGTCGCGGTTCCGCGCCATCCGCGCTCCGGTGCTGATCGATGGTGACGCGGCCATTCTGGGGCGCGAGGCGATGGACGCGCTGGGCGTCTGCGAAGGCGAAGTGGTGCGGGTGAAGGCATGAGCGGACTGTTCATCGACGGCAAGTGGCGCTCGGGCGAAGGCCTGGAGCTGGTCTCGACCGATCCGGCGACGGAGGAGGCGGTCTGGCGCGGCGCGACCGCGAGCCCGGCGGACGTCGGGCGGGCCGTCGAAGCGGCCCGACGCGCGTTCCCCGCCTGGGCCGATCGTCCGCGAGAAGAGCGGATCGCGATCCTGCGCCGCTATAAGGAGATCCTGGTCGAACGCACGGCGGCCTTCGCTGAAGCCCTGAGCCGCGAGACGGGCAAGGCGCTTTGGGAGACCAAGGCCGAACTGGGCTCGATGGCCGGCAAGGTCGACCTGTCGATCAAGGCCTATGACGAACGGACTGGCGTCGCCGAGAACGCCATGCCGTTCGGTCGCGCCGTGCTGCGTCACCGGGCGCATGGCGTGATGGCCGTGCTGGGACCCTTCAACTTCCCCGGTCACCTGCCCAATGGCCACATCGTCCCGGCGCTGCTGGCCGGCGACACCGTGGTGTTCAAGCCGTCCGAGGAGACGCCTTTGGCCGGCCAGTTGATGGTCGAGGCGCTGGAAGCTGCCGGCGTTCCGGCGGGCGTCGTCAACCTCGTGCAGGGCGGGCGCGAGACGGGGCAGGCCCTGATCGACCAGGAGATCGACGGTCTGCTGTTCACGGGCTCGGCCGCGGCGGGGACCTTCTTCCGCCGCCACTTCGCCGACCGTCCGGACGTGATCCTGGCGTTGGAACTTGGCGGCAACAACCCGCTGGTCGTCTGGGACGCCGACGACGCCGAAGCC
>JAYRLX010000111.1:0-10124 GCA_041905125.1 Caulobacter sp.
TATTTGCCGGTGGCGGGGGGGGCGGGGGTTTATGCCGCCGTTCGGGGGGGTGCCGCGGGCCGGGCGCCCCCGCGCGCCCCTATCCAGGGGACATGACAGCTCCCCGTTTCGACTTCGCCTCGGACAATGTCGCCGGCGCCATGCCCGAGGTCATGGACGCCCTGCTCGCCGCCAACGCTGGCACGGCCTCCGGCTACGGCACCGACCATGTCAGCAAGGCGGCCGCCGACCGCATCCGCGCCCTGCTGGACGCCGACGCGCAGGTGCGGTTCACCGCCTCGGGCACGGCCGCCAACGCCTTCGCCCTGACCGTGCTGGCCCAGCCGCACGAGGCGGTGCTGGCCCACGAGCATGCCCACATCTGCACCGACGAGACCGGCGCGCCCGGCTTCTTTGGACAAGGCGTCGGCCTGATCGGACTGCCAGGCCCATCGGGCAAGATCGAGGTCGCGGCGCTGGAGGCCGCCCTGGCCGAGCCCGACGTCTCCTACCGCCAGCCGGCCGCGGCCCTGTCGCTGACCACCGCCACCGAATACGGCACGGTCTATTCGGAAGACCACCTGCGGGCCCTGGTCGCGCCGGTGAAGGCCAAGGGCTACGGCGTCCATCTGGACGGCGCGCGCCTGGCCAACGCCGTGGCCGCCGGCTTCGACCTCAAGAGCATCGCCAGGATGGGCGTCGACATTCTCGTCATGGGCGGCACCAAGGCCGGCTCGACCCCGACCGAGGCCGTGGTGTTCCTGAACCCCGCTCACGCCCGCCGCCTGGACTCGCGGCTCAAGCACGCCGGCCAGCTGGTGTCGAAGGGTCGGTTCCTGGCCGCACCGTGGCTGGGGCTGCTCGGCGAGGACGGCTCGGCCGGTCCCTGGGCCGCCCGCGCGGCCCACGCCAACGCCATGGCGCAAAAGCTGGCCGGCCTGATGCCCTTCGAGGTCAAGCATCCGGTCGAGGCCAACGGCCTGTTCGTCGAGATGGACGAGCCCACCCTGCAACGCCTGCGCGGCGAGGGCTGGTTCGTCTACCGGTTCCTGGACGGCGCCGTGCGCTTCATGTGCTCCTGGGCGACGACGCCTGAGATGGTCGAGGAGCTGGGCGCGGCGCTGAAGAAGATCGCCTAGGCGCTCCCTCTCCCATAGGGAGAGGGTTGGGGTGAGGGGTTAAGCCCTCGACCGCTGTAGCCCCTCATCCTCCCACGCCTGCGGCGCGGGCCCCTCCTTCTCCCTCTGGGAGAAGGTTTCTTCCACCCCCAGCATCTTGGCGATCTCCGCCGCCGGCGCCGGGCGGCTGATGAAGTAGCCCTGGATCTCGGCGCAGCCCTGGCCGCGCAGGGCGTCCAGCTGGGCCTGGGTCTCGACGCCCTCGGCCGTGGTGACGACGCCCATCGAGGCGCCCAGGTCCAGCACCGCCTTGATGATCGCCAGGGCGTCGCTGTCGTGCAGGATGTCGCGGACGAAGGTCTGGTCGATCTTGATCTTGTCGAACGGGAAGCTGCGCAGATAGCTCAGCGAGCTGTAGCCGGTGCCGAAATCGTCCATCGAGATCCGCACGCCCAGGGCCTTCAGGTCGTGCAGCATGGTCATGTTGGCGGCGCTGTCCTGCAGCAGGACCGACTCGGTGATCTCCAGCTCCAGGCGATGGGCCGGCAGACCCGAGGCCGCCAGGGCCGAGACGACGGTGGCCACCAGCCCCCGGTCGCGGAACTGGGCGGGCGACAGGTTCACCGCCAGTCGCACATGATCGGGCCAGCGCGCGGCCTCGGCGCAGGCGTTGCGCAGCACCCAGTCGCCGAGCGGCACGATCAGGCCGATCTCCTCGGCCAACGGGATGAAGTCGGCCGGCGAGACCATGCCCCGCTCGGGATGACGCCAGCGCAGCAGCGCCTCGCAGCCGGTCACCCGCTCGTCGCCCAGGTGGTAGAGCGGCTGGTAGAACAGCTCGAACTCGCCGTCCTGCAGCGCGCGGCGCAGGTCGAGCTCCAGCGCCCGGCGGGCCTGCAGCTGTTCGTCCATGGCCCGCTCGAAGAAGTGGAAGGCGCCGCGTCCGTCGCCCTTGGCGCGGTAGAGCGCCATGTCGGCCTTCTTCAGGAGCTCGTCGGCGTCCTCGCCGTCGGAGGGCGACGCCGCCACGCCGACGCTGGCGCCGATCACCACCTGGTGGCCGGCCAGATCGAACGGCGCGGCCATGGTCGTGACGATGCGGGCGGCCAGGCGCGTCGCGCCCGACATGTCGGAGAGTCCCGTCTGCACCACCGCGAACTCGTCGCCGCCCAGGCGCGCCACGGTGTCGCCCTCGCGCACGCAGCGCCGCAGCCGTTCGGCCGCCTCGCGCAGCAGAGCGTCGCCCAGCGGATGGCCGAGGGTGTCGTTGACCGTTTTGAAGCGGTCCAGGTCGATGAAGTGCACCGCCAGCTGGTCGCCCTTGCGCGCGCGACGGGCCAGGGCCTCGGCCAGCGACTTCTGGAACAGGACCCGATTGGGCAGGTCCGTCAGCGGGTCATAGTGCGCCAGCCGCGCGATCTGAGCCTCCGCCCGCTTGCGCTCGGCGATGTCCTCGGACACGCCCAGCAGATATTCGGCCTGGCCGTCGGCGTTGGGGATGGCGATCTTCTTGGTCCGCAGGATGGCGACGCCGCCGTCCTGGCGCGGGACGTGATCCTCCTCGATCACGCGCACCTCGCCCGACTCCAGCACCTCGCGGTCCCGTTCCACATAGAGCGCGGCCAGGTCCGCCGGGTGGAAGTCGGCGTCGGTCTTGCCGATGACCTGCGAGCGCGGCATGCCCAGAATCTTCTCGCCGGCCCGGTTCAGCAGGACATAGCGATGGTCGTCCGCGCGTTTGACGAACACCATCGAGGGCATGGCCTCGACGATGGCCGTCATGAAGGTCTGCGCCCGCTCGACCTCGGTCTTGGCGGCCCCCAGGTCGGCGACGCCCTGGCGGTTGGTTTCGTTGCTGGCCTGCAGCAGGCCCAGAACCGTGCCGACGCCCAGATAGCGGCCATTTTCGGTGACGATGAACCCGCGCAAGAGGTCCGAGGCGCGGTAGGACAGGCTGTCGGTGGTGAACTCGGCCAGCTCGGTGTCGGCGTCGACGACCAGCGGCTCGCGGTCCATCAGAGTCGAGATCGGACGGTTGGCGTAGAGCGCGCGGCCATACTCGGCGGCCATGCGCAGGAAGAAGGCGTTGCGCTCGACGATGCCGATCGGCCGGTCCTCGCCGTCCACGACGGGGACGATCAGGGTGTCGGGCTCCTCGCGGAAGCGCTCATAGAGCGACCTGCCCAGGTCATCCTGGCGCGCCGGCGCCAGAGAAGAAACCGTGTCCCGCAAAGTGAACATGCGTACGCCTCCACTACAGGTGGCGAGGGACCATTTCTCGGCTAACGGCCTGCTAATAAGGAGGCTGTCGCGGGATCATTTCGCTAAAACTTCACGACGCCGTCACAGTGCTTTCGGGCGCATTTACCGTGACATCGGAATACGCTTGCAGACGGCTCGCTTTAACGCCCCGTATCCATGAAGTCTCGCGCGGCGAAGTCCTCCGGCGCGGCGACCTCGACCACCGGCTCGTCGCGGTCGTCGAACTCGGTGCGCAGCGCCCGGCTCATCACCGCGTGCATCTCGTAGAGGCAGGTGATGTAGGTCAGCTCCAGGATCTGTTCGTCCGAGAGAAAGGCCTTCAGCGCCGCGAACACGCCGTCGGCGATCCGGCCGCCGTCCAGCACGAGGCCGTCGGCATAGGCCAGCACCGCCCGCTCGCGCGCGTCGAACACGTCGGAGACTGGCCAGTGCGGCACGGCGGCGATCTTGGCTTCCGAGACGCCCAGCCCGCGCAGCGACTTGCAGTGCTGGGAGAAGACGAACTGGCTGCCGCGCGCCCAGCCGGCGCGGGTCTGAGCCAGCTCGCGCAGCACCGGATCGATCTTGCGGGCCGGATCGCGATAGAGGGCGAAACCCTGGGCGGCGTGGCGCAGCACGTCTGGGCTATTGGCGAAGACGGTCCACCAGTCGCCGCGCGTGCCGGTGGCCGTGCCCGGCTCGGCCACGGGGTCGCGATCGCCGAACAGCAGGTCGTAGAGCTTCAGCGTCCCCTTGTCCGCGACCTCGGCGCGCGGAACCTGGCGCAGGCGCGGCATCAGGCGTCCACCGCGGCGCGGGCGGGCGCGTGGCGGACGTCCTCGGGCCCGAAGGCGCGCGTGAAGGCGGCCAGCTCCATCATGATCCCGTTGGGATCGGTGAAATAGACCGAACGGACGAAGACGCCGGGATGGAGCTTGCGGGCCACGCCCATCTCGCTGTCGTCGTGATTGACCACCATCGGGAAGGCCGGGACGCCGGCGGCCTGCAGCCGCTCGAGGCAGGCCTCCAGATCGGCCTCGTCGACGGTGAAGGCCACGTGGTTCATCGAGCCGACGGCGGTCTTGGCGTCGGCGGGGAAGGCCTTGACCGAAGCGACGCCCGGCGCGGCCGGCGGGGTGTCGGGCCACCAAAAGAAGGCGAGGCACGCGCCCCCGCCGCAGTCGAAGAAGAAGTGCTGGCCGCCGTCCGGCAAGGCCACGGTCTTCACCAGCGGCATCTGCAGGACCTCGGTGTAGAACCGCACCGTCTCGGCCATGTCGCGGCAGACCAGGGCCAGGTGATTGACGCCGGTGATCTTCATCTCGGCTTCCTCCCGGAAACCGAGGTTACGCCAAACCGAAGCGAGCGCCAGCTTGCCCCTGCGTCCGGGTCTATTCCCGCTCGGTCTCCAGCCCGCCCAGGAAGGCCTGGCCGATCCAGCTGACGACGCCGGTGACCACGGCGACCTGGACTCCCGCCCACCAACCGGGGACCCGCAACCCGTCCAGCAGCCAGTCGACGATGCCGATCATCGCCGCGTTCACCAGCAGCAGGAACAGACCCAGGGTCACGAGCGTCAGGGGAAGGGTCAGCACCGTCACGATCGGCCGCACCACGGCGTTGACGACGCCCAGCAAGAAGCCGGCGATGATCAAGGTCTTCCAGCCGTCGGCGGTGACGCCGGGCACGATGCGGGCCGCCAGCCACAGACCGGCGGCGGCGATCAAAACACGCAGAACGAAACGGATCATCCGCCCCCCTATTTCCCTTGCGACACCCAAGCGTCCAAACTGTCGCCGCATTCGTACAATACCCAAGCAGGCAACTCGGACATTACAAATGCGTTACCACCCTTCCACCCGCCGCTTCGCGAACTATCTATCCCCTCGTGTGGGGGATGATCGCGCGCGATTGGCGAGCGGATCCGCACGCAAGGGGATATAAGTACGATGGCCGTGAATTCTCTATCGGTGATGTCGCCGGACGGCGGCCTGTCTCGTTATCTGACCGAGATCCGCAAGTTCCCGATGCTGAGCAAGGACGAAGAGTTCATGCTCGCCCAGCGCTGGAAAGAGCATCAGGACCCGCAAGCCGCCCACAAGATGGTGACCTCGCACCTGCGCCTCGTGGCCAAGATCGCCATGGGCTATCGCGGCTACGGCCTGCCGATCGGCGAAGTCATCTCGGAAGGCAATGTCGGCCTGATGCAGGCCGTCAAGAAGTTCGAGCCCGACAAGGGCTTCCGCCTGGCCACCTACGCCATGTGGTGGATCCGCGCCTCGATCCAGGAATACATCCTGCGCTCGTGGTCGCTGGTGAAGATGGGCACGACCGCCGCGCAGAAGAAGCTGTTCTTCAACCTGCGCAAGGCCAAGAGCCAGATCGCCGCCTTCCAGGAAGGCGACCTGCGCCCCGAGCAGGTCAGCGCCATCGCCACCAAGCTGGGCGTGCTGGACAGCGAGGTCATCTCGATGAACCGCCGCCTGTCGGGCCCCGACGCCTCGCTGAACGCGCCGCTGCGCGCCGACGGCGAAAGCGAGTGGCAGGACTGGCTGGCCGACGAGGAGCAGGTCTCCCAGGAGACCCGCGTCGCCGAGGACGAGGAAAAGTCGCTGCGGATGTCGCTTCTCGAAGAAGCGATGGTCGAGCTGACCGACCGCGAGCGCCACATCCTGACCGAACGCCGCCTGAAGGACGAGCCGACCACCCTGGAAGAGCTCGCCGCCCAGTACGGCGTCTCGCGCGAACGCGTCCGCCAGATCGAGGTCCGCGCGTTCGAGAAGCTGCAGAAGACCATGCGCGAGGCGGCGATCGCCAAGAACATGGTCGAGGCTTAAGGGCTTCAACTCACCGCTTTGACGAAAGGGCGCTCCTCGGAGCGCCCTTTTTGTTAGCGAGCACTTACGATCGCGCCGCCGCTCCCCTCTATCCGCGCGGCATTGACGAGGCTGCCTTGTCCTTCGCGGGACTTCGCCCTAACGTTGATCTGAATAGAGGGGGACAGGATGACCGAGACCGTCATCGCCAGTGATCAAGGCGGCGCCCAGCGCAAGGTCGGAGCAGCGCTCGGAATTGGCATTCTGTTACTGCCCTGGCTGTTCTCTTGGTTTGTTTTGCGGCGGGGATACAGCACTCTAGCGAGAATCGTATCGTTCGCCTGGCTGCTGGTCTTTGTCCTGATCGTGCTCGGCGGGCAGCAATCTTCGAACCAGGTCTCGACCGCCAGCGCGACGCCTCCGGCTACGTCTCTTGGGCCAGCCAGCCCCTCGCCGGGCAAGGAGACCGAGTCGGCCGCGTCGGCCAAGTTGACGCCTTCTCAGAAAAATGCGACGCGGTCGGCGCAGCAGTACCTGAGCATGTCGGGCTTCTCGCGGAACGGGCTTATCCAGCAGCTCTCGTCGAGCGCCGGCGATGGCTACGATTTGGCGGACGCCACGGCGGCCGTGGATAGTCTCGAGGTCGACTGGAACGAGAACGCCGCGCGATCCGCCAAGCAGTACCTCGAGATGTCCGGCTTCTCCTGCAAGGGCCTCATAGAGCAGTTGTCCTCTTCGGCCGGCGACAAATACACCGTGAAGCAGGCGACCTATGGGGCCCGCAAGGCCGGAGCGTGTTGATCAGCTAGGACGCCGGGCGCCCCGCGGATCCTTGGCGTCATGCGCTCGCCGGGCGCTATAAGCGCGGCATGACCGCTCCCCTGCCCCAGCTGATCCTGCTTCCTGGCCTGTTGAACGACGCCGAGCTGTGGCGCGACCAGATCAGCGGCCTCGGCGACGTGGCGCGGATCTGGGTTCCGGACCTGACGCCCTACGCCACGATCCGCGCGATGGCCGAGCATGTGCTTGAGCACGCCGAGCCGACCTTCGCCGTGGCCGGCTTCTCGATGGGCGGCTACGTCGCCCAGGAGATCGCCCGCATCGCGCCCGAGCGGATCGAGCGCCTGGCCCTGCTGGACACCTCGATCCATGTCGACACGCCGCAGCGGGCCGCCCAGCGCAAGGCGTTGAATAAGGCCGCCGCCAAGGGCGGGACCTTCCTGGGCATCGGCCAGGCGATCATGAAGAGCTATATCGACGCCTCGCGGCTGGACGACACCGAGCTGACCACCCGCATCGTCGACATGACCCAGCGCCTGGGTCGCGAGGTCTTCCTGCGCCAGAACAGCCTGGAGCGCGAGGACGGCGAGGCGGCGCTCAGGGCTCTGCGCGTCCCGCTGCTGATCATCGTCGGCGAGAACGACCAGATCACCCCGGCCGAGGGTCATCGCCAGATGGCCGCCGCCATCGGCTGCACGCACCTGGTCGTGATCCCGAACACCGGCCACATGGCGCCGATGGAGGCGCCCGGACCGGTCAACGGGGCGCTGCGCCATTGGCTGCAACGCCCCGCCGGCAAGCGCTAGAAGCTCAGCTGCACGCCCGTCCGGAAGGTGCGGCCGTAGCGCTCGTTCTCGCCCAGGCGGTTCTTCTGGCCGACGAAGGTGCGCCAGGACTCGTTGTTCAGGTTCGAGCCTTCCAGGAAAATCGTCGCGCTGCGGGCCTTGTTGCCGATCGCGTAGGCGATGCGGGCGTCGACCTGGCCGTGCTTGTCCCAATAGATGTCGGAGCCGGCGTCCGCGCCGATCGTGTAGAGGAACTTGCTGCGGTACGAGTAGGCCACGCGGGCGGTCAGGCCGTGCTTCTCGTAGAACAGCTGGGCCGTGCCGACCGTCTTCGACTGCTGCACCAGCGGCAGGTTCTCCAGTCGGCCCGGGACGCCCTTGATCGAGGAGTCGATCAGGGTGAGGTTCACGCCCACGCCAAAACCGTCCAGCACGCCCGGCAGGAAGCTGAGCTGCGACTGGGCGTTCAGCTCCAGGCCCGAGACCGTTGCCTTGTTGGCGTTCAGCGGGGTGGTGACCGTCGCGCCGGTCAGGGCCACGCCGCCGAAGGTCCCGGCCTGGTTCAGCAGGGCGCGGCTGAAGATCGGGTCCTGGATGTCCTTGAAGAACACCGAGGCCGACAGCACGCCTTGCGTCGGCAGATAGTATTCGAAGCCCGCGTCCAGGTTGGTCGAGGTCAGCGGCTTCAGGTCCGGATTGCCGGTCGTCACCGTGTTGGCCGTGGCGTCCACCGTGATCGCCGGGGCCAGCTGGTTGTAGTCCGGACGGCCGATCGCCGTGGTCGCCGCCGCGCGCAGAACCAGGCGCTCGTTGACGTCCATCTTGGCGTTCAGGCCCGGGAACCAGTTGGTGTACTTGTTCGAGCCGGTCGCATCCGGGCCGCGGGTCGCGGTCGTGCTGTTGAAGGTCTTGGCGCTGTAGTCGCCGTCGGTGGTCTCGACGCGCAGGCCAGGGACCAGGGTGACGCGACCCAGCTTCAGCGTGGCCATGGCGTAGCCGGCCCAGATCTTCTCCGAGACCGCGTAATCGCTGAGCAGGTCGGTGCTGAGCGACTTGGAGGCGTTCAGCTTCAGCGTCGTCGGGTTGGCGGTGACATAGGCCTGGGCGGCCGTGTAGTCGACCTTGGGCCCGAAGGCGTAGCGGCCGTCATAGGTCGAGGCCAAGCTGGGCGGGTTCAGCGCCGCCAGGGTGAAGGCCAGGCTGCCTGGATCATAGGTCGTGTAGGTCCGGTCGTTGGTCTTGTCGCGGTCGGTCAGCTTGACGCCAAACTTCAGAGACGAGCCTTCGCCCACGCTGTCCAGCGGCAGCTGGTAGTCGGCGCGCGCCTGCTTCAGGGTCTCGACCGCCTCGCGGTGATCGTAGTTGACGCTCTTGAACGTATACTGGGCCGGATCGAAGGCGCTGGCGCCCGGCGTGATCTGGAACAGCACGTCCGAGACGTCGTAGGACCCGGTCATGGTCTTGCCGGTGGCGAACTGGAACTCGCTGCGCAGCGGGTCCGTCTTCTCGGCGCGGCTCCAGGCGGCGTCGACCGACAGCTTGCCCGCGCCGACATTGAACTTGCCGCCGGCCGAGACGGTCTTGGTGTTGTCGTCCTCGTCGCGGCGACGGACGTAGCGGGTGCCCGTGGCCTTGGCGAAGGCGCCGGTGGTCGCGCTGGCCGGGGTGATGGTCCCCGAGATCGGCAGGCGGAAGCGGTCGCGCGTCTCGTGGTCGGTGAACTTCGAGTACTGGGTGCGCAGGTACAGCTGGACGTCGTCGTTGGGACGATAGTCGAAGTTGCCCACGAAGCCGGTGCGCTCGCGCGTCAGGTTGTAGTCGCGCAGGTCGTAGTCGGCCGGGATCGGATTGCCGCCGGCCGTGGTCCACGACGCGCCGGCGACGTTCTGCGACTCCACCGGACGCTTGGAATAGTTGGCCGAGAGCACCGCGCCGAACTGCTTGTCGGCGCCGAAGGTCCCGCCCAGGGTCAGGTCGCCCTCGTAGGGGTGCTTGTCATTCTGGTCGAACTGGCCGTAGGCGGCGCGGGCGCTGCCGAAGGTCCCGTGACGATCGAAGGCGCTCAGCGTGATGATGTCGACCTGGCCGGCGATGGCGGCGGCGTCGAGGTCGGGCGTCAGGCTCTTGATCACCGACACCTGGCCGATCAGCGACGAGGGGATGTCATCCAGCTTGACCTGGCGGTTGTCGGGCTCGGGCGCTGCCGCCGTCTGGCCGTTGACCGTGACGTTGGCGTAGCGCGGATCGACGCCGCGGATGATCACGTAGCGGCCTTCGCCCTGGTCGTTGGCGACCGTGATCCCCGGCAGGCGATGGACGGCCTCGGCGACGTTCTGGTCGGGCAGCTTGCCCACGTCGTTGGCGTACAGCGCCTCGACGAAGTTGTTGGCGACCTTCTTGACCTG
>JAYRLX010000112.1:0-5566 GCA_041905125.1 Caulobacter sp.
GGCTTAGCGTCTGGCATGATATTTTCCCGAGGCGGAAGGTCGCACCGGCCCGATATTTGCAGGCGTTCGCAAGCCGTTAACCAAACCAGCCCTTCAATGACGATCGAGATTGGTTCGTTCGTCAGGAGGGCGCATTGGCGCTCAGCCACAGACTTGAGCTCCGGCAAGGCCAGGGCCTCGTCATCACCCCCCAGCTGCAGCAGGCGATCAAGCTGCTGCAGCTGTCGAACATTGAGCTCGACGCCTTCGTCGAGGCCGAACTCGAACGCAATCCGCTGTTGCAGCGTGACGAGGGCGAGGCCGAGCCGGCTTCGGACGGCGAGGCTGAGCGCGATCCCAGCCTGACCCAGCTCGACGTGGTGGCCGACACCGCGGCCAGTCGCGAAATGGACGCCCCCACCGAGGACGTCTCGCCCGGCGAGCGCGCCACGGGCGACGGCGCGGAGGCCGAGCATGCCGGCGGTCAGATCGATTGGTCGCGCGCCGGTTCCGGCGGCTCCTTCGACGGCGAGGAGGGCTACGAGAGCGCTCTGGTCGATGTTCCGACGCTTTCCGCCCACCTGCGGGCTCAGCTGGTCCAGGCTGCCTTGTCGCCGGCCCGCAACGCCATCGCCGAGATCCTGATCGACGCGGTCGACGAGGGCGGCTACCTGCGCCTCGACGTGACGGAGCTGGCCGACCGGCTCGGCTGCGCGCTGGCGATGGTCGAGGAGGTCCTGACGGTCCTCCAAGGCTTCGAGCCCGCCGGGGTCTTCGCCCGCGACGTCCGCGAGTGCCTGGCCCTGCAGCTGAAGGACCTGAACCGCTACGATCCGGCCATGGCGGCCATGCTCGACCACCTCGAGCTGCTGGCCAAGCGCGACATGGCGGGGCTGCGGCGGGTGTGCGGCGTCGATGACGAGGACCTGCGCGACATGATCGCCGAGGTCCGGGCGCTGAACCCGCGTCCTGGCGCGGCCTATCATAGCGAGCCCGCCGAGACCCTGGTGCCCGACGTCATGGTCCGCGAGGGCCTGGGCGGCATGTGGCATGTCGAGCTGAACACCGACACCTTGCCGCGCGTGCTGGTCGACCAGCGCTATCACGCTCGTGTCGCCAAGGGCGCGCGCAGCGATCAGGAAAAGACCTTCGTCGCCGACTGCATGGCCTCGGCCAACTGGCTGGTGAAGAGCCTGGACCAGCGCGCCAAGACCATCCTGAAGGTCTCCAGCGAGATCGTGCGTCAGCAGGACGGCTTCCTGGCCTTCGGCGTCGAGCATCTGCGCCCGCTGAACCTGAAGACCGTCGCCGACGCGATCGGCATGCACGAGAGCACGGTCAGCCGCGTCACCTCGAACAAGTACATCGCCACGCCGCGTGGCGTCTTCGAGCTGAAGTTCTTCTTCACCTCGGCCATCCAGTCGTCGGAAGGCGGCGAAGCCCACTCCGCCGCCAGCGTCCGGCACAAGATCAAGGGCCTGGTCGATGCGGAAAAGACCGAGGCGGACGTCCATTCGGATGACCGCATCGTCGAAATCCTCAAGGCCGCGGGCGTTGATATCGCCCGCCGCACGGTCGCCAAGTATCGCGAGGCGATGCGCATCCCGTCTTCGGTCGAGCGTCGACGGCTGATGAAGGAAATGGCCTGAACCGCCCTATATGACGTGAGAACACCGCTCGCGCCCATCGGCCGCGCGGCCTAATCGGCGCCCGCGCGTTTCGGTGCGAGCGCGACGAGGAACTGATGAGCGAGAAGAGTCTGGCAGAGGTGATCGAGGGGTTTGGCGAGGACGAGCGTCCGACCCTGACCGTCGGCGAGATGCTGGACGCCTTCGACAGCCGGGCCTTCGGCGCCATGCTGCTGGTCTTCGGCCTGCTGAACACGCTGCCGTTGCCGCCTGGGTCCTCGACGATCCTGTCCCTGCCCATCCTCCTTCTGGCCCCGCAGATCGCCATGGGTGCTGATCACCCCTGGCTGCCCAGGAGGCTGACCGAAAAGCCGTTGAAGCGAGACGACATGCGCGGACTCTTCCGCCGCCTGGCGCCGATCGTGCGGAGCATGGAGCTGATCACCCGGCCCCGGCTGCGGCCAATGTTCGCACCAATGGGCGAGCGGGCCATTGGCGTGGTCTGCACCTTGCTGGCCCTGGTGCTGGTTCTGCCGATCCCGCTGGGCAACCTGGCGCCGGGCGCGACGGTGGCGATCCTGGCTCTGGCGTTGCTGCAGCGGGACGGAATCCTCGCCCTGGCGGGCTACCTGATGGCGCTCTTCAGCGGCGGACTTCTGTTCGTCAGCGCGCACGTTGTGATCATGGCCGTGCGCAAGCTCATGACCGTGTTTTCGGGTCTGTTCTGACGGCTCCTTAAGGACCGTTTCGACCGCTTGACACCTGTTCGAGACAGGCGCGTTGTATCGGTATGCAAGTCCAAGTTTCCGGCAAGCATGTCGACGTTGGCGAGGCTCTGCGAGCGCGAGTCTCCGACGAAATCGCCCTAAGCATCGGCAAATAC
This sequence comes from Caulobacter sp., assembly GCA_041905125.1. Taxonomy (GTDB): domain Bacteria; phylum Pseudomonadota; class Alphaproteobacteria; order Caulobacterales; family Caulobacteraceae; genus Caulobacter. Next base: position 2,491 of record JAYRLX010000112.1, read on the forward strand.
TTCGATCGCGGCGGTGACGCCGAGGTCGTGGTCAGCAAGGAGGGTTACGCCTTCCGTGTCGATTGTTCGGTCAAGCTGGCCTCTGGTCAGCAGCTGATCAGCCACGGGTCAGGAGGCGACGCCCACGCCGCCTTCGACGCGGCCCTGGCCAAGATCGACACGCGGATTCGACGATACAAGCGACGCCTGAAAAGCCACTCGGCGGCGGCCACGGCCAAGAAGGTCGAGAACGCCGCCATGTTCGTTCTTCGCGCGCCCGACGCCGAGGACGGCGAGGATCATGACTGGGATGTGGATATCGATCACCCGACGGGCGCGCCCGCGGCGATGGTCATCGCGGAAACCCAGGCCGCTCTGAAGACAATGACCGTTTCCATGGCTGTCATGGAACTGGACTTGACCGGCTACCCGGCAATCGTGTTTAGGAACGCCGCCCACGGCGGATTGTCCGTGGTCTATAGGCGTCCAGACGGAAATATCGGCTGGATCGATCCCGAACGCACGAAGTCGCTGAACGGGCACGGGTCTACCGCGAGCTAACCGGACCGTGTCACGGCCGGTGGCGCCGTCGGCGGATCTGCGGCGACGGCGCCAAGGCGGTCGACAACGAGCGAGCGTTAGAAGTCCATGACCATTGGCGACCTTCTGGACCCGGGGGCGGTGGCGTTGCGCGCCGGCGCGCCCGGCAAGCGCCAAGCGCTTTCGCTGGTCGCCGATGTCGCCGCGCGCGTCCTCGGCGTCGACGCCGATAAGACGCTCGAAGGGCTCCTGGAGCGAGAGGCGGCGGGTTCGACCGGCGTGGGCGAGGGCGTGGCCATTCCGCATGCTCGCGTCGAAGGCGTGGACCGCGTCCGCGCCGTCGTCGTGCGTCTGGACACGCCGGTCCCGTTCGACGCCCTCGACGACAAACCTGTCGACCTGATGGTGGCGCTGTTCGCCCCGGTGGACGCCAACGCTCAGCATCTGCGGGCCCTGGCCCGCGTGGCGCGCGTTCTGCGTCAGCCCGAGATCAGGACCGCCTTGCGCCAAGCCAAATCGGCTGACGCCATCCATGTTCTGTTGACCCAGGAAGCCGCCAGCACGGCGGCTTGATCCCTCTCGCTAGTGAACCGAGACAGGCGCCAGTTCGTGCGCCAGCGCGGCCGCGATCGCGGTGTCGCGGTCGATCATGACGGCCAGGCGCGCGCCGTCGGCGCGGCAGACCGCGTACAGCGTCTGGTCAGGCGAAAGATTGAAGTCCTCCACGCCTTCGGGCGCGTCGGCGAGCACTTCGGCGGCCTTGATCGGCCGCACATAGACGAGGTCAGGGGCGCCGAGGGCCGCGAAAGCTTCGCTCGTGAAGAGCGGGCTGTGATGGGTGTTGGGCGTCATGATGACCACCTCCTTCAATGAGGGAACGCGCCTTTCACCGGCCGGTTCAGCTCGCGCCGGGAAGAGCTTGTTCCGCGCGGCCGTTTGGCCCGCGCTGAATTGAGCTTATGAGCGCGGTCAGCCCGCGCTGCGGATCGGAATGCGCTTGATAAGGCGCTCGGGCTCCGGGCGCGCCAGATCGATGTGCAGGAGGCCGTGCTCAAGGGTCGCGGCCTGCACCTCCATGCCCTCGGCGAGGACGAAGGTGCGCACGAAGCCCCGAGCGGCGATTCCGCGGTGCAGGAAGGCTCTCTCGGCCTCGCCGCGGCCATCGGCGTCGCGTTTGCCCGCCACGATCAGCTGGCCGCCCTCGACCGTCACCTGAAGCTGTTCTGGCGAGAAGCCCGCCACGGCCAGGGTGATGCGCACGCCGCCGTTCTCGGACTGCTCCACATTGTACGGCGGATAGCTCTCTGACGCGGCCTTGGCCGCGCGCTCGATCAGGTCTCTGGTGTGCTCGAAGCCCAGCAGGAAGGGGCTGTCGAACAGGATCGTCCGGGTCATCGCGAAGTCCTCGCTCAAGCGACTTCGTTCGCGGCGACAAACCCGAGGATCGGCGCCTGTCCCCGCGACACGTCGATAGACATGGCGAGCACGGACGAAGGGTTCAAGAGGGAAGGGATCTGGGCTGGGCCGGCTTTCGCTCGGGCCAGGAAACTCAGATCCAGAAATGGACAAGGCCCGGACGTTTCCGTCCGGGCCTTGATGGTGGAGCTAAGCGGAGTCGAACCGCTGACCTCTTGAATGCCATTCAAGCGCTCTACCAGCTGAGCTATAGCCCCAAAATTTCTGAGAACACCTAGAGGTAACTCTCGGAAATCCTTGGTCTCTTCGGCGTTTCGACTGGTGTCGCTCCCCGAAGAGGCGCGGAACCTAGTCCGGGATTTTCCGGGGATCAACCCTCCCTGCGAACTTTTTTCGAGAAAAATGTCGCAGGCCCGAAAACGCCTGTGGAAAGCCGGTCGCGGCGGGACCGAAACCGGCTTTCCGCTGGATCAGTCGTCGTCGCCCTCGCCGGGGAGACCTTCGATCTCCTCGTCGAGGATGTCGTCGTCGTCCTCGTCCTCGAGGAACGGCACGTCGTCGGCTTCGTCTTCGGCGAGATCGTCGTCCTCGGCGAAGTCGACGCCCAGGTCGGCGTCGCCAGCCGGCGTCGCGCCGGGCTCGGCGTCCTCGTCGTCCGTCTCGACGACGTCGGCCTCGGCCGCTTCGTCGATTTCCGGAGTCTCGTCGACTTCATCCTCGAAGCCGTCCTCCTCCTTCGGGGCGACCGACTCCTTCTCATCGTCGGACTCATAGTCCGGCGTGATGGCGCGGGCGCGGACGCGGCGCGACTTCAGAGCCTCTTCCGGGTCGAACTGCTCGCCGCACTTGGGGCAAACGGCCGGACGGCGGTTGAGGTCGTAGAACTTCGATTGGCAGTTGGGGCAGATTTGTTTTGCGCCCAGGTCGGGATTGGCCAAGGTGGCGACCCTTTGATCCGGATGGGAAAAGCGGCGGGTCACTTGCCATGACGAGAGCCCGCTGTCAAAAGCAAACCCCTTCGCGAAAACCACCAAGTACTAAGGAGCCGGTTTCGGCATGTCGTCGGCTGGATTGAAGAGCGCCCCCGGAAGCGCTCTGCGAGGGATCGTGCGCGCTCCGGGAGACAAGTCCATTTCCCACC
>JAYRLX010000112.1:5576-10109 GCA_041905125.1 Caulobacter sp.
GGGCTTGCTGGAGGGCGACGACGTCCTCGCCACCGCCCGGGCCATGCAGGCCTTCGGCGCGCGGGTCGAGCAGGAAGGCGTCGGCCGCTGGCGCATCGAGGGCCAGGGCGGCTTTTCCGAACCCTCTGACGTGATCGATTGCGGCAACGCCGGCACGGGCGTGCGCCTGATCATGGGCGCGGCGGCGGGGTTCCCGATGTGCGCCACCTTCACCGGCGACAGCTCGCTGCGCGGCCGGCCGATGGGCCGCGTCCTGGATCCGCTGGCGCGCATGGGCGCGACCTGGCTGGGCCGCGACAAGGGCCGTTTGCCGCTGACGCTGAAGGGCGGAAACCTGCGCGGTCTGAACTATACCCTGCCGATGGCCTCGGCCCAGGTGAAGTCGGCCGTGCTGCTGGCCGGCCTGCACGCCGAGGGCGGCGTCGAGGTGATCGAGCCCGAAGCCACGCGCGACCATACCGAGCGCATGCTGCGCGCCTTCGGCGCCGAGGTGATCGTCGAGGACCGCGTTGTCGGCGACAAGACCATCCGCCACATCCGCCTGCCCGAAGGCCAGAAGCTGACGGGGACCCACGTGGCCGTGCCGGGCGACCCGTCCTCGGCGGCGTTCCCGCTGGTCGCCGGCCTGATCGGTCCGGGCTCGGAAGTGACGGTCGAGGGCGTGATGCTCAATGAACTGCGCACCGGCCTCTTCACGACCCTGCAGGAGATGGGCGCGGACCTCGTCATCTCAAACCAACGTCTGTCGAGCGGCGAAGAGGTCGGCGACATCACCGCCCGCTATTCCAAGCTCAAGGGTGTGGTCGTGCCGCCCGAGCGGGCGCCGTCGATGATCGACGAATATCCGATCCTGGCCATCGCCGCGGCCTTCGCCGAGGGCGACACCGTGATGCGCGGCGTCGGCGAGATGCGCGTCAAGGAGAGCGACCGCATCGCCCTGACCGCCGCCGGCCTGGAAGCCTGCGGCGTCGATGTCGAGGAAGAGCCGGAAGGCTTCATCGTCCATGGGACCGGCCAGCCGCCGCGCGGCGGCGCGCCGGTCGAGACCCAAGGCGACCACCGGCTCGCCATGAGCCACCTGATCCTGGGCATGGCCGCCCAGGCGCCGGTCGCTGTCGACGAGCCGGGCATGATCGCCACCAGCTTCCCAGGCTTCGCGGACCTGATGCGCGGCCTGGGTGCGACGCTGGCGGAAGCCTGAGCCATGGCCTTCGTGATCGCCGTCGATGGGCCCGCAGCGTCCGGCAAGGGCACGATCGCCGGACGCCTGGCGGCGCTCTATGGCTATCCGCTTCTGGACACCGGCCTGCTCTACCGGGCGGTCGGTGTCAGCGTCCTGGCTGGCGCGGGCGATCTGGACGATCCGATCGCGGCTGAATCCGTGGCGAGGACGCTCGACCTTTCCGATCTGGACCGGGCGGAAGTCCGCACCCGGGCGGCGGGCGAGGCGGCCAGCCGCGTCGCCGTGCATCCTGGCGTGCGCGCGGCCCTGTTCGACCTGCAACGCGACTTCGCCAAGCGCCAGCCCGGCTCCGTGCTGGACGGCCGCGACATCGGCACGGTCATCGCGCCCCACGCGCCGGCCAAGCTCTATGTCACCGCGCGTCCGGAAGTCCGCGCCGAGCGCCGCTGGAAGCAGTTGATCGGCCAGGGCGAGGCGGTCGATTTCGAGGATATCCTCGCCGACATCCATAAGCGCGACGCCCGTGACGGCGGCCGCAAGGACGCCCCGATGACGCAGGCCGCCGACGCCGTCTTGCTCGATACGTCGGAAATGACTATAGAGCAGGCCTTCGATGCGGCCCGCCGTATCGTCGAGGACGCGCGCGCCCGTCACCGGCTCTAGCCGGCGGGGCAAATCCACCGCCGTTCTCGCCGCGATCAAGACCATCGCGGGCCGTCTTATCAAACCCACTTCATCCGGAATCCCGAGAACCGTCTCGCGACGGGGCTCATTTCAGGGCTTCCCCCAACCTAGAGACCAAAGATCAGCATGGCTGACGATATGAGCTTCAACCCGACGCGCGACGATTTCGAAGCGCTCCTCAACGACTCGATGGGCGGCCGTGACTTCGCCGAAGGCACCGTCGTCAAGGGCAAGGTCGTCGGGATCGAAAAGGACTTCGCCATCATCGACGTCGGTCTGAAGACCGAAGGCCGCGTCCAGCTGAAGGAATTCGGCGTCGACGAAAACGGCAAGCCGACCGTGAAGGCTGGCGACACCGTCGAAGTGTTCCTGGAACGCCTCGAAAACGCCATGGGCGAAGCGGTCATCAGCCGCGAGAAGGCCAAGCGCGAAGAAGCCTGGACCCGTCTGGAAGGCGTCTACGCCCGCAACGAACCCGTCATGGGCGCGATCGTCGGCCGCGTGAAGGGTGGCTTCACCGTCGACCTGGGCGGCGCCTCGGCCTTCCTGCCGGGCTCGCAAGTCGACATCCGTCCGGTCCGCGACGTCGGCCCGCTGATGGGCAAGGAACAGCCCTTCGCCATCCTGAAGATGGACCGTCCGCGCGGCAACATCGTCGTCTCGCGTCGCGCCATCCTGGAAGAAGCCCGCGCCGAGCAGCGCACCGAGCTGGTGTCGCAGCTGCAAGAGGGTGAAATCCGCGAAGGCGTCGTCAAGAACATCACCGACTACGGTGCGTTCGTCGACCTGGGCGGCATCGACGGCCTGCTGCACGTCACCGACATGAGCTGGAAGCGCGTCAACCACCCGAGCCAAGTGCTGGCCGTGGGCGACACCGTGAAGGTCCAGATCGTCAAGATCAACCCGGACACCCAGCGCATCTCGCTCGGCATGAAGCAACTGCAGTCGGATCCGTGGGATGGCGTTGAAGCCAAGTACCCGGTCGGCGCCAAGTTCACGGGCCGCATCACCAACATCACCGACTACGGCGCCTTCGTGGAGCTGGAAGCCGGCGTTGAAGGCCTGGTGCACGTCTCGGAAATGTCCTGGACCAAGAAGAACGTCCACCCCGGCAAGATCGTCTCGACCTCGCAAGAAGTCGACGTCGTCGTGCTGGACGTCGATCCGTCCAAGCGCCGCGTCTCGCTGGGCCTGAAGCAAGCCCTGGCCAACCCGTGGGAAGCCTTCCTGGAAGCTCACCCGGTCGGTTCGACCGTCGAAGGCGAAGTCAAGAACGCGACCGAATTCGGTCTGTTCATCGGCCTCGACAACGACATCGACGGCATGGTGCACCTGTCGGACATCGACTGGAGCGTCCCGGGCGAAGAAGCCATGGCTCGCTACAAGAAGGGCGACATGGTCAAGGCGAAGGTTCTCGACGTCGACGTCGAGAAGGAACGCATCTCGCTGGGCATCAAGCAGCTGGCTGGCGACCCGATGTCGGGCGACACCTACCGCAAGGGCCAGACCGTGACCGTGACCGTCACGGAAGTGACCTCGGGCGGCATCGAAGTCCGCTTCGGTGAAGACGACGCTCCGATGTCGGCCTTCATCCGCAAGTCGGACCTGTCGCGCGACCGTCAAGAGCAACGTCCGGAGCGCTTCGCCGTCGGCGATCGCATCGACGCTCAGATCACCAACGTGGACAAGGCCGCGCGCCGCGTCTCGCTGTCGATCAAGTCGCTGGAAATGGCCGAAGAGAAGGAAGCCATCGAGCAGTTCGGCTCGTCGGACTCCGGCGCTTCGCTGGGCGACATCCTGGGCGCCGCTCTGCGCGAGCGCGCCAGCAAGGAATAAGCTTCCGCTCCATCAGAGCTGAAGTTGGCGGCGGCTGGAGTCATCCAGCCGCCGTTTTCTTTTGCGCGAAAGCCTGCCAGAACTTTCAACGGTTGAGCTTGGGGGGTGTTCGTGCGGCTCGGTGGGTTTCGTGGCGTTCAAGGCGCGGTGATCGCCGTCGCCTCTATTGCGGTGATGGTCAGCGCCGCTCAGGCGGACGAAAGGCCCAGCTACGGGCCGCCCGCCAAGTGGGTGCAGGTCGCCGACATCCCCGCGCCGCCGGCGGACGATCAAGCCCCGTCCACGCAGGTTCTGCTCGACGATAACCAGTCCCAGCACGACAACACGGGCTCCACCTTCTACAGCCGCCGCGTCGTCAAGGTGCTGAAGACCGAAGGCCTGCAGGGCGGCTCGCGCTCGGTCACCTGGGATCCGGTTCGCGACAAGATCACGATCCACACCCTGGCCCTTATCCGCGGCGGCCAGCGGATCGACCTCCTGAAACAGGGCCAGGATGTGCTGGTCCTGCGGCGCGAGAAGAACCTCGAACGGGCCATGCTGGACGGGCGCATGACGGCCTCGATCCAGATCAAGGATCTCCAGGTCGGCGACGTGATCGACTGGTCCTACACCCAGGAGCACAAGGAAGCGCTGCTGGGCGGTCGCACCAGCGACTTCGAGCATATGGGCTGGAGCGGCGTCGCGGGCCGCTTCAGGGCGCGTCTGCTCTGGCCGGATGGAACGCCGCTGACTTGGCGCGCGACGACCGCCTTCCCCCAGCCGAAAATCAGCAAGTCGGGCAAGACCAACGAACTGCTGGTGGACGTCGCGAACGCCAAGTCGCCCAAGCC
>JAYRLX010000113.1:0-10102 GCA_041905125.1 Caulobacter sp.
CGCCGACCCAGTCCCAGAAGCCGAACACGCGCTCGTCCGGCACGCCGAAGGCGGCGGTCTTGTCCAGAGCGGTCGAGATGGCGGCCAAGTGCTGATTGGCCCCCTGCTCGCCCAGAGCCGCGACCAGCCAGGCCCGCGCCGCGCCGGCGTTGGCCATGGTCTCCTGGGTCGTGAAGGTCTTGGAGACCACCATGACCAGGGTCTCCTCAGGATCCATGTCGGCGGTCGTCAGGGCGAACTCGGCGCCGTCGACATTGGCCACGAAGCGCAGGTCGATCGACGGCTTCACCGGCCGCAGCGCGTCCCACAGCAGGCGGGGACCCAGGTCGCTGCCGCCGATGCCGATGTGCAGGATCGCCTTGAACGGCTTGCCGGTCGCGCCCTTGATCGCGCCGGAGCGGACGGCCTCGGCGAAAGCCTTCATCCGCTGGCGGACGGCCTCGACCTCGGCCATGACCGGCTGGCCCAGCGCCTTGACGTCGGCGTCGGCCGGGGCGCGGAGGGCGGTGTGCAGCACGGCGCGGCCTTCGGACGAATTGATCGCCTCGCCGGCGAACATGCGGACGCGGGCGCCTTCGACATCGGCGGCGTGGGCCAGGTCCAGGGCGGCCTCGAGACCGGCTTCGTCCCAGGCCTGCTTGGAAAGATCCAGGTGCAGGCCGGCGACGTCCAGGGTCAGGGCCTCGAGACGCCCAGGCTCATCCTTGAAGAAGTCGACGATGCGCTGATGCCCAGCGGCCTTGGCGGCGGTTTCGAGGCGAGTCCAGGCGGCGTCGAGATCGGCCATGGGGCGGCGTCCTTGCGTAAGAGGTCGGAGCTTTCGCCTTCGGGCTTAGCAAACGGGCGGCGCCCCGTCATGGCGGACCAATGACGTTTTTTCACCGGCCGCCGGAACTTCGCCATTCTTGCTTGCTCCTGTGCCCGCCCGCGCCCAGAAGAACGCCCATCGTCTTTTTGCTCCGTCCTCCCCGCCCGATGCCCCGCCTCAAGACCTTAGCCGCCCTCGCCGGCGCCAGCCTGATCCTCGCCGCCTGCGCGACGCAGACGAACACCACCGTCTTCGTGCCGGTCGTCGCCCCGACGCCGCCCAGCTCGCTGACGCCGCAGCCGATCATGCTGTTCAACCAGACCAAGGACGGCCGCAAGCTGTTCACCCTGGACGCCGAATTCCCCTACTGCGACGTCGAGACGGGCAAGCTCATCGTGGTGCCGCGCTGGTACGTCACCGACTTCGCCAGCGTGCCCTGGTACGGCCAGGCCTTCATCGACCCGCAGGGACCGACGGCGCGGGCCGCGATCGTCCACGACTGGCTCTATACGATCGGCGAGCCGGGCAAGCGCGAGGAGGCCGACGCCATCTTCCTGCGGGCGATGCTGAAGTACGGGGTGCCGCCCTTCCAGGCCAACATCGCCTACAAGGCCGTGCGGCTCGGCGGCGAGAAAGGCTATGGCCTGCCGACCGACTGGCGCTTTGTCGATCCCAAGCGGCAGGATTTCACCCAGCCCGCGCCTTTCGCCAAGCCGCGCACGGGCATGGTGCGCTACCTGCCCAAGTGCCAGGGCTTCACGGCGCTGATCCAGACCGGATGGCGGGCCTACCCGATCCCGACCGCGCCGGTGGTGGCCCCACCGCCCGTCGTGATCACCAAGACGCCGTTGGACCAGGTCAAGGCCAAGCTGCCGTTCGGCGGCGGCGACAGGAAGAAGTAGGGCTAGGCGCCCGCCTTCTCGATCGCGTCGATCACCATGCCTTCGGTCAGCAGCTGGGGCAGGACGACCGGCACGCCGCCGTTTTTGGGATAGACGACGTAGAGCGGCACGCCCACGCGGCCGAACTCGGCCAGGGCCTTGGCGATGACCGGGTCGCGATTGGTCCAGTCGGCCTTCAGATAGACAGCGTTTTGCGCCTTGAAGGCTTCGGCGACCTTGCCGCCGGACAGGGCGACCTTTTCGTTGACCTGACAGGTGACGCACCAGGCGGCGGTGAAGTCGACCAGCACCGGACGCCCTTCGGCCCGTAGCGCCGCGACACGCTCGGGCGACCAGGCCTCGGCGACAAGGCCCGGCCCCGAGGACGGCGCGGCGGCGTCCGCGGCGGTCGGGGTCTTGGCGGCCAGGGCCGCGGAGACCGATAGCGCCAGAGCGGCGCCCACGCAGAGAAGACCAATGAGCATCTGGCCCAGGAACGCCTTGCCCGCCGCATGCCGGCCTTGCGAAAGGCCGTAGACCCACGCGCCGAAGGCGGCCAGCACGCCCGCGCCCAGCACCTGACCCAGGGCGATCGGTCCGGCTTGCTGAGCGAACACCCAGGTGAGCCACAGGGCCGCGCCGTACATCGGGAAGGCCAGGCCCTTCTTGAGGATCTCCATCCAGGCGCCGGGACGCGGCAGGCGATGCAGCACGGCGGGAATGAAGGCGACAGCCACGAACGGCGCCGCAAAACCCAGGCCCAGGGCCGCGAATACGCCCAGAGCCACCGCCGCCGGCTGGGTCAGGGCGTAGCCGAGCGCGCCCGCCATGAACGGCGCGGTGCAAGGCGCGGCCACGACCACCGCCAGGGCGCCGGTGAAGAACGCGCCGAGCGCGCCATCACGGGAGGACGCCCCGGCGCCGACGCCTTGGATCGACGTCCCGATCTCGAAGACGCCCGACATGTTCAGCGCGACCAGCAGCATCAGCAGGGCCAGCGCCGCGATCACCAGCGGCGACTGCAGCTGGAAGCCCCAACCGACCGCCGCGCCGCCAGCCCGCACGGCCAACAGCAGGCCCGCCAAGATCAGGAAGGTCGCGAGGACGCCCGCCAGGAAAGCCACGCCCTGCACACGCGCCTTGCTCTCGTGGTGGGCGTGGCTGGCCAGGCTGGCCGCCTTCATCGACAACACCGGGAAGACGCACGGCATCAGGTTCAGGATCAGGCCGCCCAGGAAGGCCAGGGCGAGCGCGCCGATCAGGCCGCCGGGAACGCTGGCGGTCGACGCCTGGGTCTTGGCGGGCGGCGCGCCGAGGCCGGCGGCCGCGGCGGGAAGCGCGCCCGAGGTCGCGGTCACCTCCCAGGCCGAGCCGTTGGCCAAGGCCAGGACGCCCGCGAGCTCGGCCGGCGCCGTGGCGCCGGCCGCGAAGTCGCGGCCGGGCTTCAACGTCAGGGTCAACCCTTCGGGCCCGCGCTCGATCGCCTGCTCGGCGGCGTGCTCGATCGCCTTGGACGAATAGGGAAAGAAGTAGGCGCCGGCCATGTCCGCGCCCTTCAGCGGGGCGCCGGTGACCGCGAGCTTCAAGGCCTGGCCGTCCAGCTTGAAGACCGCCTTCAGGCCGGCGGGCTTGGGCGCCTTGGCCAAGACCTCGGCGATCTTGCCGCCCCACTTGGGATCAGCGCCCGCCGAACCGGCGACGACGGGCAGCAGCAGCGACAGCTCGGCGTCCTCGGGCACGCAGACCTGCTCGCAGACCAGATAGGAGACCTTGGCGGTCAGGGAGACCGTCGTCCCGACCTGGGCGCTGGCCGGCGCGCTGATCGGAACGGGGATCAGGACCTCGCCCTCATAGGCGTAGTACAGCAGCGGGCCGAGCTTGGCCTTGATCGGCGTCGGCCAGACCATGTCGCCGGCGCTCCAACCCGCGGGCAGCGTCCAGGCGATCTTGGTCGGCTCGCCCGCGTCGCCGGGATTGCGCCAATAGGTGTGCCAGTCCTTCTGGATCTTCTGGCGAAGCGCGACATAGATCGTGCCGCCGGGGGCGACGCCGCTTTCCTGGGGGACAAGCTCGGACTCGATATGTCCGGAATTGACCACCGGTCCGGCCACGGCGGCGCCCGCCAGCAACGTCGCCGCCACGAGGGCTTGCAGGGCGAGGACGGCTCTCTTGAGGAACATCGGCGACCGGACTTTGTGAAAACGACAGCGCAAGCACACATGGCCCGGCTTGGCGCTCTCGACAATGGTCAAGACGCGCCTGACAGTCGGCGAAGGAATCATCCCGGAGCCGCCCATGCCCGCCGCGTTCGACGATATCGAGATCGGTCAGGTCGTCTCGCTGGGGACACGCGCCGTCGACGCCAAGGCCCTGGACGCGTTCGTCGCGGCCTTCACGCCCGGCTGGCCCGTGGAGAACGGCGCGCCGGACGCCATGATCTTCGCGATCTGGACGCGCCTCGACACCGAGGCCAGCGCCGCCTGGCCGCAGACCAAGCGCCTGGGCGTCGACGCTTTGCGCTGGATGCGCAATCCGCCCGTCGGCGAGCTGCTGCGCGGGCGCATGACGGTGATGGGCAAGGATCCGGTCGGCGAGGGCAAGGGCATCGTCATCGCCCAGCACGACCTGCTCGACGAGGCCGGCCGGCTCGTCTTCTCCTGCCTGACCCGCAGCATCTTCGCGCGCTAACAGAAAAGGGCGGCGGAGCCGAAGCCCCGCCGCCCTCTCGTTTGGAACCGGCGCCGAACCTTAGTTGAGGTTCGCGGCTTCCGCCTGCCTCAGCACGGCCTTGTTGATCAGGCGATCCCAACCCAGCAGCGAGACCAGGTGCGCATAGATTTGCGCCAGGGCGCCGTTCTGCTGCAGCTCCTTCAGCTTTTCGGCCGACAGGTTGCTCAGCTTCTCTTCCGAGACGCCGAAGTACTCGGCGACGGTCACGGGCTCACCGACGGCGGCGCCGGTCTCGTCCTGCGGCTGGAAGATGGCCTTCTTCAGCTCGAACAGGTCCAGGTCCTTCAGCAGCTGCACGAACGAGTCCGTGCGTTGGCGCTCGTTTTCGAAGTCGTCGCAGAACTTGATGCAGTTCTGGGTGTATTCGGTCGGCTCGCCCTTGGCGTCGAACAGGGGCGTCTGGCCGTTCTCGGCCAGCAGGTCCGAACCGCGGTCGATGCAGACGATCATGCGCTGTTGCGTGTCGTCATTGGCCAGCACGAACGGGTAGCGGCGGATATAGGCCGGAATGTAGACGTTCGCCTCGACCGAACCGTCGGCGCCGATGAACAGGTTTTCCTGCTGGTTCAGGCCCATCACGGCCAGCGGAACCTTGTCCTCGCCAGCGAAGATCACCGGGAAGGTCAGGGCGGCCGGCGCGAATTCCGAGACGGTCAGCGGCACGGCGGTGCCGGCGGCGGCGAACGCATACGGCTTGTCCTTGTGGACCAGCGCCAGCTTGGCGTGCTGCTCGCGGTTCAGCGGCTCGGGCGAGGTGTAGAACAGAACGTTGCCGGTGAGTTCGCCGGCGGACTGGGTCGTTGTCATGAAGAGCTCTACGACAGAAATTGGAAACGGACGCTCGAACGCTTCGAAGACGACCGCAAAGGCTCGCGGTTCTAGCCGATCCAGCGGGATGCGGCAATCGGACCACCGTCGTAGGCGAGTCCGGGGCCCGGCGGTGGGAGAAGCCGGGCCCCGGCGCGTGGCGGGCTCTCTAGGGGCTGGTCGAGACCCCGCCTCCGTCGGGCGCTAGAAGCGCCAGGCGAAGCCGGCGCGGACCGATCGGCCAGCCGCGGGCGCGAAGTCCTTCAGGAACGAGGCGTGCTCGCGGATGGTCTCGTTGGTCAGGTTGCGGCCATCGACGAACAGGCGCAGCGCCGGATCCTGGAAGGGCTTGAAAGTGACCATGGCGTTGACCTGGGTGTAGCCGTCGGTCGGCAACTCGAAGGTCGACACGCGATCCTGGCTGGCGACGCGGCGGACCTCGGCCTGAGCCTCCAGGCGCGGCGCGCTCCAGACGACGCGGCCCGTCAGGGCCCACGGCGGGACGCGGGCCGGGATGCCCAGGTCGGTCGAGCCGCGCACCCAGTCGTAGACGCCTTCCAGCTTCAGGGCGTTCTCGCCGCCGCGCCAGGCGACGTAGGAGGTCTCGAGCTCGGCGCCATGGAACTTGGCGTTGGTCTGGAAGTACTGGAACACCGGCAGGCTGTCCTCGGTCGCGCCGGTGGGCTTCTCCTCGATGAAGCCGTCGTATTGCGCGCCCCACAGGTGGCCTTCGACGCGGAGCCGGTCGCCCGTGTAGCGGTAGGTCGCCTCCAGCGAGGTCACCTTCTCGGAGTCGAGGTTGGCGTCGCCGACTTCGTAGCCGCCGGTGCCCGGGTGCGGACCGTCGGCGAACAGCTCGAACTCGGTCGGCGCGCGGCCGTTGCGCGACAAGGTCAGGGCCACGAACTGATGGTCCGCCGGCTTGTAGAACACCCCGAGCGAGGCCGAGACATTGTCGAACGAGCGCTTGGCGAAGTCGGTCTTCAGCTCGCGGCTGTCGAAGCGCAGGCCCGCGTCGATCCCCCAGTCGCCCTTGTCCAGGCGTTGCAGGGTGAAGACGCCGTATTCCTTGATGTCGGTCGACGGCACGAAGGCTTCGTCGCCGATCGCCTCGAAGTGACGCTCCAGGGCCTGGAAGCCCACCGCGCCTTGCCAGCCGTCGCGCTCCTTCTGCACCAGTTCAAGCCGGCCTTCCGTGCCATTGGACAGGAAGCGGGTGCCCACCTCGCCGCTGTCGACGGAGACCTCGGCATGCTCGTAGGTGGAATGGCCCGCCGACAGGCGGATCTTGTTGAACGGGCCCAGGTCGACGTCCTGTTCGCCGCGCAGGTCATAGCGGGTCTGCTGCAGGTGGATCGAGACGGGACCCTCGGCGTTCGGGTCGATCGGGGCCAGGATCTGCAGATAGGGCACGCCATAGGTCGTGTCGGTCTTCTTGACCGAGGCCCCGAAGAAGCCGCTGTCATGAACATAGGAGACGCCGGCGCCATAGGCGTCGACCTCGACGCCGGTGTTCTTGACGGTCTTGTCCGGATCGGGGGTCAGGCCGTCGCGCGCGGCGAGACGCGGGGAAACCGGCGTGGTCGGCACGTCGTAGTCGCTGCTCTTGCGGTGATCGGCGTCGATGGCGAAGACCAGCGGCCCCTTGCCGAACTTGGCCGAGCCGTTGATCGACTTGCCGTCGTCGACCGACGACATCGAGCCGGCGATGCGGCCCTCGAAGCCGTTATGAGCGGGGCTCGACGGAACCCGATCGTCGATGATGTTGACCACGCCGCCGATGCCCGACCCGCCATAGGCCAGGGTCGAGGGACCACGCAGGACCTCGACGCGCTCGGCCTCGCCAAGATCCGACGCCACCGCGTGGTCGGGCGACAGCGACGAGGCGTCGACCTGGCCGACGCCGTTCTCCAGCACCATGACCCGGGGACCGGACAGGCCGCGGATGATCGGGCGGCTGGCGCCGGGGCCATAGGCGGTCGAGCGCAGGCCGGGCTGGCCGTTCAGCATGTCGCCAAGGCCCGCGGGCGGCGCGACGTCCAGATGATCGCGGGTCACGATGTTGACGCTGCTAGTCACCGTATCGAGCGACACGGCGTAGGGCGCGGCGGTGATCACCACCTTGGAGACTTCGGTGTCTGGGGCGGGCGCTGGCGTGGCCGGCGCCTCGGCGTGGGCGGAAACGGCGGCGGCGAGCGCGGCGAGGCTCGCGGCGGAAAGGACGGCGCGACGAAGCATGGAGAGTCCTGAACAGATACGACCAGGCCGGGGGAGCGGCTTGAGGCGCATGTGTTATGAAATAACATATCCGCTCGTCAATCCGCTTTTCACATCGCGGCGCTTGACGGGTCATTTCTCGCCCGCTCTGTGAGCGGATGACTTCCAGGACGCACGCCATGCCCCGTCTCGTGCTGATCGCCGCCACCGCTCTGCTCGCCAGCTGCGCGCGCTTCGACGCGCCGACGCCGTCGGGAATGGTCGCGACGACGCCGCCCTCCGCCGGGTGGACCAAGCCGCCGCCGGGCTATCTGGGCGGGAACGGCGGCATCGACGCGGCGACCATCATCGGACCGCCGCCCGCGCCGAGCTCGCCCCGTGGCAAGGCCGAGCGCGCGCAGTTCGACGAGACCCGAAAACTGGCCAACACAGCGGCCTGGAGCCAAGCGATCGCCGACGCCGACCTTTCCGGCAAGAACGGCCTCCGGAGCTTCTCCTGCGCGGCGGGCGTGACGCTGAGCGCGGAGGCGACGCCGACCCTGGCGTCCATGTTGCTGCGGATGACGGACGATGCGGCCCGCATCTACCAGCCGGCCAAGAGCGCCTATCAGCGTCCTCGCCCGCCGGTGGGCAACAAGGCGCCGATCTGCGTGCCGCGCGAGCCGTGGATCGACACGGACGGCTCCTATCCTTCCGGCCACGGCCTGATCGGCTGGGCGTGGGCTTCGGTGATCGCCGAGCTGGTCCCGGAGAAGGCGTCGCCGATCCTGGCGCGCGGCAAGGCGTTCGGCGACAGCCGGATCATCTGCGGCGTCCATTTCCAGAGCGACGTCGAGGCCGGCCGCTATCTGGGCTCGGCCCTGGTCACACGGCTGCATGACGATCCCGCCTTCATGGCCGATCTGGCCAAGGCGCGGGCGGAAGTCGCGGCGTCGAAGGCGAGCGGCCCGCCGACGGGATGCGGCGGCTAGGGCTTCGCGACGTAGACGACGTGCGGACGAAGCGGATGGTCGTCCGGCAGATTGGGGTGTTCGAAGTCACGTTGGGGATCATGGCTCATGCCGATCCGACGCATGACGCTCTGTGACGCCAGGTTCGTTCGGGCCGTGAAGGCGATGATCTCGGAGAGCCTCGCGATTTCAAAGCCGTAGGCCAGCGCCGCTCTGGCCGCCTCGGTGGCGTAGCCCTGGCCCCAAGCCTCCGGCAGGAAGCGCCAGCCGATCTCGACGACCTGGCCCAGGCCCACCTCGTCCGGCGTCCACCAGATGCCGGTCATGCCGACGACGCTGGCGTCGGCCTGCCGCTCGACAACCCAGAAGCCGAAGCCGTGCTCGGCCTCGTGGGCCTGGACGCGATCGACGAAGGCGTCGCTTTCCACGCGATCGCGGACGCCGCCCAGCCACTCGCCCACACGCGGATGGGCGTTCAGCGCGGCGATGGCGTCCCGGTCGGCGTCGACCGCCGGACGCAGCGTCAGGCGGTCGGTCTTGATCATGCCGGACGGCCGCTCGACAGGGCCGAGTAGAACTCCGGCCGGCGGTCGCGGAAAAAGCCCCAGGCGGCGCGGTGCGTCGTCAGGAAGTCGAGATCGAAGGTGGCGCTGACCAGGCCCTCGTCCGCACGCCCCAGTTCCGAGACCAGGTCCCCGCGATGATCGGCCACGAAGGACGAGCCGTAGAAGGTCTGGCCGCCGTTCGGATAGCCGTCCCACGGCTCGAAGCCGATGCGGTTGGCGCCGATCACGGGGATCACGTTCGAGACGGCGTGTCCCTGCATCGCCCGCCGCCACGGCAGGGCGGTGTCCAGGCTCGGGTCATGGGGCTCGCTGCCGATCGCGGTCGGATAGAACAGGGCCTCGGCGCCCATCAGCGCCATGGCGCGGGCGGCCTCAGGGTACCACTGGTCCCAGCAGATGCCGACGCCGATGCGGCCAAAACGGGTGTCCCAAACCTTGAAGCCGGTGTCGCCGGGGCGGAAGTAGTACTTCTCCATATAGCCCGGACCGTCGGGGATGTGGCTCTTGCGATAGACGCCCATCAGCGACCCGTCGGCGTCGGCCATGACCAGGCTGTTGAAGTAGTGCGGGCCCTCGCGCTCGAAGATCGAGATCGGCAGCACCACGCCCAGTTCGCCGGCCAGCGGCGCGATCGCCTTGACCACAGGGTGCTCGCGCCAGGGATGGGCCTCGGCGAACCAGCGCTCCTCCTGGGCGACGCAGAAGTACGGCCCCTGGAACAGCTCGGACGGCAGGATGACCTGCGCGCCCTTGGACGCGGCCTCGCGGATAAAGCCTTCCGTCTTCTTGATATTGGCCTGCAGATCCATGCCGTACGAGGTCTGGATCGCGGCGACGCTGAGCGTGCGGGCCATTACGCGGGCTCCTGCTGGCTGATGCAGTGGAACGAACCGCCGCCGGTCAGGATGGCGGTGGAGGGCAGGCCGATGACCTGGCGTTCGGGGAACAGGCCCTTGATCACCTCGACAGCGAAGGCGCCCGACTCCTCGGCGTAGATCGGCACGATGACCGCCTCGTTGGCGATCAGGAAGTTCATGTGCGAGGCCGGGATCGGCTCGCCGTCCTCGTCCAGGATCTTGCCCGGCGACGGGATGCGGGCGACCTGCAGCGGCGAGCCGCGGCTGTCGGTCATGCCGGCCAGCA
>JAYRLX010000114.1:0-10081 GCA_041905125.1 Caulobacter sp.
GACCTCGACGCCCTTGTCCTTGGCGATCTGGATCACCGTGCGGCGGGTGATGCCATCGAGGAAGCAGTCGGGCTTGGGCGTGTGCAGAACGCCGTCCTTGACGAAGAAGACGTTGGCGCCGGTCGCCTCGGCCACGTAGCCGCGATAGTCCAGCATCATCGCGTCGGCGTAGCCGTCCTTCTCGGCGGCGTGCTTGGAGATGGTGCAGATCATGTAGAGGCCGGCGGCCTTGGCCGCGACCGGGGCGGTCCTGGGGTCCGGACGCTGGTACTTGGCCCAGGTCAGGCGAATACCCTTGGCCTTGGTGGCCGGGTCGAAGTAGCTCGGCCATTCCCAGACGGCGATGGCGACGTGGATCTTGGTCTGCTGGGCCGAGACGCCGATCATCTCGCTGCCGCGCCAGGCGATCGGGCGGACATAGCAGTCCTTAAGGCCATTCTTCGCCGCCGTCGCCTTGCAGGCCTCGTCGATCTCGGCCACCGTGTAGGGGATCTTGAAGTCGAGGATCTCGGCCGACTTGAAGAGGCGCTCGGTATGCTCGGTCAGCTTGAAAATCTCGCCGCCGTACATCCGCTCGCCCTCGAAGACGGACGAGGCGTAGTGCAGGCCGTGGGTGAGTACGTGCACCTTCGCTTCGCGCCAGGGCACGAACTGGCCGTCCAGCCAGATCCAACCATCACGATCGTCGAAGGGAACCAGAGACATCGGCCCAAGACCTCCTTATGAAAAACCCGGCCCTTAGACGCCCGGTGGATGGGCGCGTCAAATAAAATGGACTCCGCGCGATGATAGCCCCGCTGCAGCCCGGTTCGGACGATCCCCGTCTGATCCTCCGCGAGGAGGAGCTGGATGGCGGGCTGGAATTGATCCTGCTGGCCGAGGCCTCGCTGTGGGCCGCTGTCGACGCGGCGCTGGAGAGCGAGAGCGTGGGCCTGGGCCGTTCGCACTGGCGCGCGGCCTTCCTGCTGCGCCGCCGGCCGGGGATCGGGGTGCAGGACCTGTCGAAGCTGACCAGCCTGTCCAAGCAGGCCGCCAGCCGCACCTTGGCCGACCTCCAGAAGGCGGGCCTGGTCGAGCGTGGGTCTGGCGAGCTGGACGGCCGCCGACGCCCCGCGACCCTGACGCCGGAGGGCGTGGCCTTCGAGCAGCGCACGGCCGAACGCCTGCGGGCGCTCTTGGCGAGAGCCTATCGCACGGGCGGCCTCGACGGCGTGGCCGGCGCTCGTCGGATCCTGGCGGCCCTGGCGGGTCCTCGCCAGGGCGTCGGCGTCGCGCGACGCCAGAACGCGTGAGGCCAGAACGCGTGAGGATGACGGCATGACCCCGGACGAGCGCCGCGAGCGCCACCTCCTCGTCGTCGACGACGACGATCGCCTGCGCAAGCTGATCAAGGAATTCCTGGGCCGCGCCGGCTTCCGCGTCACCGCCGCCTCGAACGCCGCGGGTGCCGACAAGCTGTTCGAGTCGCTGGATTTCGACCTGATGGTGCTGGACGTGATGATGCCGGGCGAAGACGGCATGGCCTTCACCAAGCGGCTGCGCGCCAAGGGCGGCGAGGCCGGCCGCACGCCGATCCTGATGCTGACCGCCCGCGACCAGACCGCCGACCGGATCGAGGGCCTCTCGAACGGCGTCGACGACTATCTGGGCAAGCCGTTCGAGCCGCAGGAGCTCCTGCTGCGGATCGAGGCGATCCTGCGCCGCTCGTCGGCGCGCCCGGTCGGGACCCGCACCGCCGCCCTCAGCCTGGGCCGCTGCACGTTCGAGCCCGAGCGCGGCGAACTGACCTGCGACGGCGAGGTCATCCGCCTGACCGAGGCCGAGGTCACCCTGATGCGCCGCTTGGCGCGCTCGGCCCACGAACCGGTCGATCGCCTGGAGCTGGCCCGCGACACCGCCGACGCCACCGGCCGCGCCGTCGACGTCCAGGTCACCCGCCTGCGCCGCAAGATCGAGCCGGACCCGAAGAATCCGCGCTACCTGCAGACGGTGCGGGGGATCGGGTACCGCTTGGCGCCGGACTGATGGCGCCGCTCGCCCGCATCAACCTCCCGCCGTTCCTCAAGCGCCTGCTGCCGACCTCGCTGTTCGGGCGCAGCCTGCTGATCATCATCCTGCCGGTGGCGGTGATGCAGATCGCCGTGACCTGGGCGTTCTTCGACGCCCACTGGCAGTCGGTGACCAGCAAGCTTTCCGAGGGCCTGGCCGGCGACATCGCCTGGGCCGTGCAGTCCTACGAGGACGATCCCAGCCCCGCCGCCGTCGAGAAACTGGCCAAGCGGGCCGAGGACTCGATGTCGCTGTCGATCGCCTTCCAGAAGGGCCGCAAGCTGCCGACCAGCCGCCGGCCGTCGCTGTTCGCGGCGCTGGACCGGTCGCTGCAGCAGGCGCTGGACGACCGGCTCGACAACCCGTTCTGGTTCGATACGACCCGCTACACGGCCTATATCGACATCCGCGTACAGGTGAAGGACGGGGTCCTGCAGATCTACGCCCTGCGCGACCGGGCCTACGCCACCCAGGGGCACATCTTCATCCTGTGGATGGTGGTGGCGACCATGCTGCTGACGGCGATCGCCATCCTGTTCATCCGCAACCAGGTGCGCGCCATCGAGCGCCTGGCCGACGCCGCCGACGCCTTCGGCCGCGGCGAGGAGCACGACTTCAAGCCGCACGGCGCGCGCGAGGTGCGCAAGGCCGCCCGCGCCTTCCTGGCCATGAAGGCCCGCATCGTCCGCCACATCGAGCAGCGCACGGCCCTGCTGGCCAGCGTCAGCCACGACCTGCGCACGCCCCTGACCCGGCTGAAGCTGGAGATGGCCATGTCCGAGCCCAGCGAACAGCTGGAGGCGATGAAGGGCGATCTGGCCGAAATGGAGCACATGATCGACGAGTACCTGGCCTTCGCCCGCGGCGAGGGCGGCGAGGACGCGCGAGTGGTCGATCTCTCCGAGCTGATCGGCGGCGTGGTCGCCGACGCCGAGCGCGGCGGGGCGGCGATCGAGACTGACATCGCGCCGGGGCTGGAGGCCCGGGTGCGGCCGCTAGCGTTCCGCCGGGCCCTGGCCAACCTGGTCGACAACGGGATCGCCCACGCCGACCACGTCAAGGTCACGGCCACGGCCCGCCAGACCGGCGGCGTCGAAATCGCCGTCGACGACGACGGCCCCGGCATCCCCGAAGATCGCTACGAGGAGGCCTTCAAGCCGTTCTCGCGCCTCGACGAGAGCCGGAACCAGAACGAGAAGGGCGTGGGCCTGGGCCTCGCCATCGCCCGCGACATGGCGCGCGGACTGGGCGGCGACCTGGTGCTGTCGCGCTCGGCGATGGGGGGATTAAGGGCGCTAATCCGGCTGCCGGGGTGAGAAACGGCCAACGCCGCAGCCCCTACCTGACCGCTTCGCGGTCGTCCGCCCCCAGAGGGGGCAGAAGGCGCAAACGGACCTTCTTCCCCCTATGGGGGAGGAGGATGCGCAGCATCCGGAGGGGGCAAGTATCGACCCGCCCTAAACCCCCGCCCCGATCATGCCCAGCCGCTGGGCCATCTGCTTCAGGCGCTTGTCGAGCTCGGCCATGGTGCGGTTCAGGGCCGCGTCATCCTCGCGCCAGACCTGGACCACCCGCGCCCAGACGGCGGCCATGGCCAGCAGGCGCGGCGGGGTGGCGGGCACGCCGGCGGCTTCCAGCAGGGCGCGGGCGATGAAGGGGAAGCGCGCCGCGGCGACCACCGCCCCTTGGGCCTTGGCGATGTTCAGCAGCGCCGTGCGATGCGGCTCCATCGCCTCGAGCCTCGCCATGACCGCGTCGAACAGTCGGTCCTGGGCGTTCGAGCCCTGCGGATAGTCGATCGCCAGCGCGGCGCGGTCGAAGCGCTCCGAGGCGCGGGCCAGCACGGCGAGGCGGCTCTTGGCCTTGGCGTAGAGGTCCGGGAACGGGATCTCGGCCTTCACCGCGATCTCGCGCAGCGACACGGTCGGCCACGGCTGGTCGGCGGCGAGGGCGAGGGCGGCGTCGGCGGCGCGATCGAGGATGTCGTCGGTCATGCGAAAGAGATGGCGCCGGAGATCGGCGACGACAAGGCGCGGGACCTCAGCCGCCAAGTTCCTTCGACCGCGCCACCGCCGCCGCGAGCGCCTTGGGCAGCAGGTCGCCAAAGCCGCCCTCGCCCATCAGCACGGCCAGCGCCGCCGCCGTGGTGCCGCCGGGCGAGGTGACCTGCTTGCGAAGCTCGGCCGGCTCCTCGCCGCTCTGCTCCATCAGGGCCGCCGCGCCGATGATGGTGGCGCGGGCCAGGCGGGCGCTTTGGGCGAGATCGAGCCCCTGGGCCGCGCCGGCGGCCTCCAGCGCCTCGACGAAGGCGTAGAGATAGGCCGGGGCCGAGCCCGAGACGGCGGTGGCCGCGTGCATCAGCTCTTCGTTCGGAAGCACCGCGACGGCCGCGACCGGTTCGAACAGGGCCTTGGCCCGCGCCAGGGCTTCCGCGTCCTCGGCGTAGAGGCTGGCCGCACCGCGTCCGATGGCGACGGCGGTCGTCGGCATCACCCGCGCCACGCGGCGGCCGCCAAAGACTTCGGAGATGTCGGCGGCGCGAACGCCGGCGGCGATCGAGACGATCACGGCGTCAGGCGCCAGATGCGGGACCACGTCCTTCACCGCCTCGCGCCAGATCTGCGGCTTCACGGCCATCAGCACGGTCTTGGCGGCGCCCAGCGCCTCCAGCGGCGGATTGAGGATCGCGCCCCGGACGGCGGCCGGCTCGATGTTCGGATCACGGACGATCAGGTCGCTGGCGACGAAGGCTCCAGCCTCGCGCCATCCCTGGATCAACGCGCCGCCCATGCGTCCGGCGCCGAGGAGAAGAATGGGGGTCATGACGGAGCCTTTCGCAATCATCCCCTTCTCCCCTTGCGGGAGAAGGTGTCGCGAAGCGACGGATGAGGGGTCGCGCGGCGACGCCCGTCAGGCCAATCGAACTTCGGACGCGGAGAGACCCCTCATCCGACCTGCTTCGCAGGCCACCTTCTCCCGCAGGGGGAGAAGGGAAGTCCAGACCAAATCAGGCCTGGCCGACCGTCTCGAACATGCAGGCGGCCATCGCCTGGTCCGGGGTCTTGGCGCCGTGCAGCAGGAAGTCGAAGGCCGGATAGAAGCGGTCGGCCGCCTCCACCGCCGCGTCGATCATCGAGGCGGCCTGGGCCATGGTCGGGCGCTCGCCGGCCGGCAGGGCCAGGGCGTGGCGGAACACGACTTCACCGTCCTCGGTCCAGACCTCGAAGTGGCCCAGCCAGACGCGCTGGTTGATCAGGGCCAGGAGCTCGTAGGCGTTGGTGCGCTTGGTCTTCGACGCGCGCAGGTCCAGCGACAGGCACAGCTGCAGGCAGTCGGCCTCGGGCCGCCAGGCGAACCACAGCTCGTAGTCCTTCCAGTCGCCTTTAAGCGCGAAGGCCAGGTCGCCGTCTTCGGTGCGATCAAAGGTCAGGTTTTCGGCCGACAGCACATGTTCGACCACCTCGAGGGGGTCGAGAGCCATCAGGACGTCGTCTTCTTCCGGTTGGGTGTCCATGAGAATCCTGCGTCCCCGCCAGCGCGGGCGGGGGTCGCCCCCGCCGTGATTCGCTCACGTACCGAGGACAGTAATCTGCTTCGCGGCGTTCGTCTCAACTCGCTTCACGCCGGGGGCGAGCTGTTAAGCCTGTTATTCGCCCGTCGACGGGCTCTTCTTGGCGGGCGCTTTCTTGACCGCCTTGAGGCTGGCGATCTCTTCGCGCAGCGCCGCCACCTCGACCTTCAGCGCCTCGAAATCGTCGCGGCGGATCAGGTCGAACTCGGCCGCCAGCCGGTCCGCCTGGGCGCGCATCGCGGCCTTGGCCTCCTCGCCGGCCGTCTGGGCGATGCCCATGGCCGCCTGGGTCAGCTTGGCGAATTCGTCGAGGATCGGGTTCTGGGTATGCATCGGCTTTCCACGCGCCCGCGGATGGGCGAGCCCTCCTTATATGGGAAACAAGGGGTGAAAGCGAAGGGCGAACGACTCCTTAGGCGCGCGTCCGAGCGGCGAAACCGCTCACACTTTCGCCTGACGCGACTTTCCTGGACGCGCGTCCAGGCGGCGAAACCGCTCACACTTTCGCCTGACGCGCTTTATACGACTGCGACGATCTGTCCCGAGCGGAGCCCGAGCGCGTGATCTTCCCCGACATCGACCCGGTCGTTCATATCGGTTCGTTCGCCCTGCAGTGGGGCCCGCTGGCGCTGCGCTGGTACGCCCTGGCCTATGTCGCCGGCATCTTGCTGGGCTGGCGTTACGCGGTGCGCCTGGTGAGGACGCCCAGCCTGTGGGGGGGCCGGGCGCCAACCGCCACGCCGCTGCAGATCGACGACCTGGTCCTGTGGATCACGCTCGGCATCATCCTGGGCGGCCGCCTGGGCTACATCCTCTTCTACATGCTGCCCAACGAGGCCCAGCGGACCTGGCTGCTGGCCCACCCGACCGACGCCTTCAAGATCTGGGAAGGCGGCATGTCCTTCCACGGCGGCTTCCTGGGCGTCTGCGCGGCGATCGCCCTGTTCGCCCAGCGCAACAGGATCGACATGCTGAAGCTGGGCGACCTGGTCGCGCCGGTGGTCCCGATCGGCCTGTTCTTCGGCCGCATCGCCAACTTCATCAACGGCGAGCTGTGGGGCCGGGTGACCGACGGCCCCTGGGGGATCATCTTCTGTAACCAGACGATCCGCGCCGCCCATCCGCAGGGGATCTGCCCGGCCGGCGAGCTGCCGCGCCACCCCAGCCAGCTCTACGAAGCCGGCCTCGAAGGCCTGCTGCTGTTCCTGATCCTGGCCTTCGCCATCTACCGGCTGAAATGGCTGCAGCGACGCGGGGCGATCGTGGCGACCTTCCTGCTGGCCTACGGCCTGTTCCGGCTATCGCTGGAGAACGTGCGCAACCCCGACATCGGCATGCCCGACTTTCCGTTCGGCCTGACCATGGGGATGATGCTGTCCGCGCCGATGATCCTGGTCGGCGGCTGGATGCTGTGGCGCTCGCTGCGCGCCCCGGCCGAGCCCGCCGCCTGACCTCATGAGCCTGCTGGAACGCCTCAAGGCCCAGATCGCCCACGACGGGCCGATCGCCACGCCCGAGTTCTTCACCCGCTGCCTGCACGACCCGCGCGACGGCTACTACGCCACGCGCCCTGCCCTGGGCGGTCTTGACGGCGCCGGCGGCGACTTCATCACCGCGCCCCTGGTCAGCCAGATGTTCGGCGAGCTGATCGGCCTCTGGATGATCGAGACCTGGACGCGCCTGGGCCGTCCCGCGCCGTTCCGGCTCGTGGAGATGGGCCCCGGCGACGGCGCGCTGATGAGCGACCTGCTGCGCGCCGCCCGCGTGGCGCCGGACTTCCTGGCGGCCGCCGACGTGTGGCTGGTCGAGGTGTCCGAGCCGCTGAAGGCCCGCCAGGCCGAGCGACTGGGCGATCGCGCGCGCTGGGCCTCGCGCCTGGACGAGGTCCCGAGCGGCGCGCCGATGCTGCTGGTCGCCAACGAGCTGCTGGACTGCCTGCCCGCCCGGCAGTTCGTCCGCACCCAGAACGGCTGGGCCGAGCGGGTGATCGGGCTGGGCGATGATGGGGAGTTGGCGTTCGGGCTGCGGCCGCTGAATCCTCCCCCCAGAGGGGGAGGTGTCCGCGCGGCGGACGGAAGGGGAAGTCCTGCCACCCCGGCTCCTTCCCCCTCCGGTCCTTCCGACCACCTCCCCCTTGGGGGCGAGGCTTTTTCCGTCGGCGCCGTCTTCGAAACCTCTCCCGCCCAGGCCGCCATCGCCTCGGACATCGCCCACCGCCTGGTCACGGACGGCGGCGCGGCGCTGCTGATCGACTATGGCCGCGCCCAGCCGGAGAGCGGCGACACCCTGCAGGCGATCCAGAACCACCAGAAGGTCGATCCGCTGAAGACCGCGGGCCTCGCCGACCTCACCGTCTGGGCCGATTTCCCGTCGGTGGTCGCCGCCGCGCGCGAGGCCGGCGCCAAGGCTGGCCCGATCCTGACCCAGGCGCAGTTCCTGCTGGCGCTGGGAATCCTCGACCGCGCCGAGGCGCTCGCGGCCCGTCAGCCCGACAAGACCGATCAGATCGGAAGACAGCTTGATCGCCTGCTCGGCGAGGCGCAGATGGGAAGCCTGTTCAAGGTCGTGTGTCTCTGCGCGCCCGACCTTTCGCCCCCCCTCTTCGAGGACGCGACATGAAGCCCGACCTGCCCACCGTCCAGTCGCCGCTGCTGGCCAGCCTGCCTGGCGTCAAGCACGCCTTCTTCACGCGCCAGGGCGGGGTCTCGAAGGGGATCTACGCCAGCCTGAACGTCGGCCGCGGCAGCCAGGACGAGCCGGCCGATGTCGAGGAGAACCGGGCGCGCATCGCCCACTGGTTCGGCGGCGACCCGGCGGACCTGAACGTCTGCTACCAGATCCACTCGACGATCGCGATCACGGCCGACGGCTCGTGGGGCGACGCCCGCCCGCAAGGCGACGCGGTGGTCAGCAAGACCCCTGGCGTGATCTGCGGCGCCATGGCCGCCGACTGCGCGCCGGTGCTGCTGGTCGATCCGGACGCGCGAGTCGTGGCCGCCGCCCACGCCGGCTGGCGCGGGGCGCTGGACGGCGTCGTTCAGGCGGCCGTGGACCGCATGGTCGAGCTGGGCGCCAATCCGGCCAACATGACCGGCGTCGTCGGCCCCTGCATCGGCCCCAAGTCCTACGAGGTGGGCCTCGATTTCCTACACAAGTTCGAGGCCGACTGCCCGGGCTCCGGCCGGTTCTTCAAGCCGGGCGTGTCCGACGACAAGCGCTTCTTCGACCTGCCGGCCTTCGTGCTGGACCGCCTGGAAACCGCCGGAGTCGAACGCCGCGAGTGGGTGGGTCGCGACACGCGGGCCGAGGAGGAGTGGTTCTTCTCCAACCGCCGCGCCTTCCTGAACAACGAGGGCGATTACGGCCGCCTGCTGTCGGCGATCATGCTGGAGGCGTGAGGCGCGTACGACACGGCGCGGATGCTCCGACCACGGAATCGAAAAAGTCTGCCCGTTAACACTTGTTTCCGGAGCTTCGCCTGCTAGAAGGCGCCGCAACGGCGACCCCCACCCCGAGCGACACCCATGAAGCTGCTGTCCGGCAACTCGAACCGCCCGCTGTCCCAGGCGATCGCGGAATATCTCGACATGCCGCTGACCCGCGCCCAGGTGCGCCGGTTCGCCGACCTCGAAGTGTTCGTCACCATCGACGAGAACGTGCGGGGCGAGGACGTCTTCGTCATCCAGTCGACCAGCTACCCGGCCAACGACAATCTGATGGAGCTGCTGATCTGCATCGACGCTCTGAAGCGCGCGTCGGGCAAGCGGATCACGGCCGTGCTGCCCTATTTCGGCTACGCCCGCCAGGACCGTAAAACCGGCGGCCGCACCCCGATCTCGGCCAAGCTGGTGGCCAACCTGATCACCCGCTCGGGCGCCGACCGCGTTCTGACGATGGACCTGCACGCCGGCCAGATCCAAGGCTTCTTCGACATCCCGACCGACAACCTGCTGCCCTCGCGCCTGATGGCCGACGACATCCGCAAGCACTATCCGATGGGCGACGACCTGATGGTCGTCTCGCCGGACGTCGGCGGCGTGGTCCGCGCCCGCGCCCTGGCCAAGCGCCTGAACGACGCGGATCTGGCCATCGTCGACAAGCGCCGCTCGGGCCCTGGCCAGTCGGAAGTCATGAACATCATCGGCGACGTCAAGGATCGCCGCTGCATCCTGTTCGACGACATCGCCGACTCGGCCGGCACGCTGTGCAACGCCGCCCAGGCCCTGATGAGCCACGGCGCCAAGTCGGTCAGCGCCTACATCACCCACGGCGTGCTGTCGGGCGCGGCGGTCGATCGCGTCGCCAATTCGGTGCTGACCGAACTGGTGGTCACCGACTCGATCGAGGCCTCGGATCCCGCCAAGGCCTGCCCCAAGATTCGCTATGTCTCGTGCGCCCCGCTGATCGGCGAAGCCATCCGCCGGATCGCCAACGAAGAGTCGGTCTCGAAGCTGTTCGACT
>JAYRLX010000115.1:0-2958 GCA_041905125.1 Caulobacter sp.
AGCGCTCCATCAAGTTCCGAGTAGCTGAACGATGGGTCCTAGGCACAAGGCCTAGGAAGGCAGGTTGGGATACCCTCTTCTCCGCCTAGCCCTCCACGAACACCTTCTTCAGTTCGTTCTTCATGATCTTGCCATTGGCGTTGCGCGGCAAGGTCTCGGGCCAGAACACCACCTTCACCGGCACCTTGAAGGCGGCCAGGCGGTCGGCGACGAAGGCGCGCAGCTCGGCCTCGGACGCCTCCGCGCCCGGCTTCAGGGTGACCACCGCCGCCGGCTCCTCGCCGAGCGTCTTGTGCGGAATGCCGACCAGGGCCGCGTCCATCACCGCCGGGTGGTCGTAGAGGCAGTTCTCGACCTCGATGCAGTAGATGTTCTCGCCGCCCCGGATCAGCATATCCTTGGCGCGGTCGATGATGAAGCAGAAGCCTTCCGCGTCGAGGCGCGCGAGGTCGCCCGTCCGCACCCAGCCGTCGACGAAGGTCTGGGCCGTGGCTTCCGGCTTGTTCCAGTAGCCGCGCACGACCTGCGGGCCCTTGCACCACAGCTCGCCGACCTCGCCCACGGGCAGCTCGCGATACGGCGCCTCGACCGTCATGATCTTCAGGTCGGTGACCGGCACGGCCGGGCCGCAGCTGTCGGGACGGTTCTCGTAGTCCTCGGCCGAGTTGCTGGTCGCGGTCGCCGAGGTCTCGGTCATGCCCCAGCCGTTGCCGGGCGAGGACTTGGGCCAGATCTCCTTGATCTTGCGGACCAGCTCCGGCGCCGACGGCGCGCCGCCATAGGCCACGGCCTCGATCGACGACAGGTCGTACTTGTCGCGGTTCGGATGCTCGATGATCTGCCAGGCGATGGTCGGGACGCCGCCCATCTGGGTCAGCTTTTCGTCCTGAATCACCTGCATGGCGCGCTCGGGATCCCACTTGCGCATCATCGCCAGCTTGGCGCCGGCGAACAGCGACGGGTTCAGCACGGCGAAGCAGCCGGTGGCGTGGAAGAACGGGACCGACAGCAGCGCGCCCTTCTGCGGCGCGGCCGGATCGGGCTGGGGCGGCATCTCACCCCGGCGCAGGAAGGCGCGCGCGGAGGCCGCGGCGGCGGCGAAGATATTGCTGTTGATGTTGCGATGAGTGGCGATCGCGCCCTTGGGCTTACCGGTCGTGCCCGAGGTGTAGAAGATCGTGGCGTCGTCGTCGGCCGCGAGCTCGACCGCCGGCAGAGGCTTGGCTTCCAGCGCCGCCCAGTCGTTGGGCCCGCCGATCACCACCTCCAGATGGACGACGTAGGGATGGCTGATCTCCTCGGGCGAGCGGCTGACATAGACACGCTTCAGCTCCGGACAGTTGTGCAGGTGTTCGGTCAGGCGCTCGTAGCGCTCGACGTCGACGATCGCGACCTTGGCGCCGGAGTCGATCAGGCCGTACTCCAGCTCCGGGCCCGTCCACCAGGCGTTCAGCGGCGTGACGATCGCGCCCACCATTAGGCCGGCATAGAAGGCCACGGGCCATTCGGGAATGTTGCGCATCACGATCGCCACGCGATCGCCCTTCTGCACGCCGGACGCCTGCAGCTCCGCGGCCATGTTCGTGACCGCGCGGTAGAAAGCCTCGAAGCTGACCCGCTCGTCCTCGTGGACCATGAAGATCTTTTCGCCGTGGCTGCGCCCCATCATCAGGGTCTCGCGCAGGGTCGGCGGACAGTTCTTCCAGACCCGGGTCTTCACGCCTCGAATCTCGACCTCATCCATCTCGCCCGGCGTGCCCGGCTGGGTGATCAGCGCATAGGCTTGCTGAATGGACATGGCGGGCCACGGAGTCGGCTTGGAAGCGGCGGCCTGGGTCATGATGCTTACTCTCCCGGTAGGTCGCGCCCTTGTCGAGCGAGCGCGTTTGACGCCCAGAGAGCACAGCCGGAAGCCGGATGCAAACGTACGTTTGACGCTAGGGGATCATTGATCAGTTAGAAGCCGTCGCTGGGTAGCGCCGAGGCCAAACGCCGTCATCCCGCGCTTTATGCGCGGGACCCATGGTTCAGCTTTCGCGTGGGAACTTCGTTCTGCTCCGCACGTGCGGCGGAGAGATGGGTCCCGCGCACTAGGCGCGGGATGACGGGGTGATTGGGAAAGCCCCTAACCCACCGACTCCAGTCGGCTGAGCGCGGCTTCCAGCTTGGCCTTGGCGGCTTCGGCTTCGGCGAGGCGTTCGCGGTTCTCCTCGACGACCTCTTCCTTGGCGCGGGCCAGGAAGTCGGGGTTGCCGAGCTTCTTGTTGACCTTCTCGATCTCGCCGACGTGGCCGGCGATTTCCTTGGTCAGGCGGGCCTTTTCGGCGGCCAGGTCGATGAACTCGGCGATGGCCAGGGCGCCGGTCGCCTCGCCCATCACGATCGGGACCGAGCCGGCCGGGGCGGCGTCCGCTTCACGGGCGCTGTCGAGGCGGGCCAGGGTCAGCAGCAGGTCGCGGTGACGGGCAAGACGGGCCTTCGTCTCCGGGCCAGCGCCGACGACGGTCAGCGCCGGCTTGGCCGACGGCGGCACGTTCATCTCGGCGCGGATCGAGCGGATCTCGCCCACGGCATGCTTTCGCGGGCCGGACCAAACTCCGCCGTCTTCTCCCACAGCTCCTCGGTGATGAACGGCATCACCGGGTGCAGCAGCTTCAGGATCACGTCCAGCGCCCAGGCGGCGGTGGCGCGGGTCTCGGCCTTGGCCGCCGCGTCGTCGCCGTTCAGGATCGGCTTGGCCAGCTCCAGGTACCAGTCGCAGAAGACGTTCCAGACGAAGCGGTACAGGGCGCCGGCCGCCTCGTCGAACGACGGGGCTTCCAGGGCCTTGGTCACCTCGGCGACGGTCTTGACCGTCTCGCCGCGGATCCACTTGTTGATCGGCTGCTGCACGGTCGCGGGATCGAAGCCCTCGACGCGGACGCACTCGTTCATCTGGGCGAAGCGCGAGGCGTTCCA
>JAYRLX010000115.1:3003-10051 GCA_041905125.1 Caulobacter sp.
GCGCCTGGCCCGACATCGCCGTCAGGGTGAAGCGCACCGCGTCGCAGCCCAGTTCGTCGATCAGGATCAGCGGATCCATCACGTTGCCCTTGGACTTGCTCATCTTGGCGCCCTTCTCGTCACGGACGAGGGCGTTGATGAACACCTGCTTGAAGGGGGCCTCGCCCATGAAGTGGATGCCCATCATCATCATCCGGGCGACCCAGAAGAAGATGATGTCGAAGCCCGTCACCAGGGTGCTGGTCGGGTAGAACTTGGCGAGGTCGGCGGTCTTTTCCGGCCAGCCCAGGGTCGAGAACGGCCACAGGGCCGAGCTGAACCAGGTGTCGAGGACGTCTTCGTCGCGACGTAGAAGGATCGGCTTGTCAGAACCGTAGACGTAGGACGATTGCCAAGCCCGATACTCCTCTTCGGTCTGAGCAACTCGCACTTCGATACCGGCATAGAGTGCGCGAGCTTCTGCCAGCGCTTCCTCCTCGGTTTCGGCCACGAAAATCTTCGGCGTAAGAGGGTTTTCTTCGGAACCGTAGGGGTGCTGAGGACCAAACCAGGCCGGGATGCGGTGGCCCCACCAGAGCTGGCGCGAGACGCACCACGGCTCGATGTTGCGCAGCCATTCGAAGTAGGTCTTTTCCCAGTGCTTGGGCTCGAAGACGGTCTCGCCGCTCTCGACCGCCTTCAGGGCCGGCTGGGCCAGGGTCTTGGCGTCGACGTACCACTGGTCGGTCAGGAAGGGCTCGATGACCACGCCCGAACGGTCGCCGTGCGGGACCATGTGCTTGGTCTTCTCGATCTCCTTCAGCCAGCCCTCTTCCTCGGCGCGGGCGACGATGGCCTTGCGCGCGACGAAGCGGTCCATGCCCTGGTACTCGGCCGGAACGTTCTCGTTCAGCTTGGCCTCGACCGTCAGGATGTTGATGGCTTCCAGGCCGGCGCGCTTGCCCACGCCGAAGTCGTTGAAGTCGTGGGCCGGCGTGATCTTCACCGCGCCCGAGCCCTTGGTCGGGTCGGCGTAGTCGTCGGCGACGATCGGAATGCGGCGGCCGACGATCGGCAGGGTCACGAACTTGCCGACCAGGCCCTTGTAGCGCTCGTCATCGGGGTGAACCGCGACGCCGGTGTCGCCCAGCATCGTCTCGGGACGCGTGGTCGCCACGACGATGTAGTCGCGGGTCTCGAACTCGGTCGGCTTGCCGTCGTCGTCGAAGGCGATCGGGTGCTGGTAGGTCACGCCGTCGGCCAGCGGATAGGCGAAGTGCCAATAGGCGCCGTCGACTTCCTTCTGCTCGACCTCGAGGTCGGAGATGGCGGTCTGGAACTGCGGGTCCCAGTTCACGAGGCGCTTGTCGCGATAAAGCAGGTTCTGCTTGTAGAGCTGGACGAACACCTTGCGGACGGCGGCCGACAGGCCCTCATCCAGGGTGAAGCGCTCGCGCGACCAGTCGCAGCTGGCGCCCAGGCGGCGCAGCTGGTTGGTGATGGCCCCGCCGCTCTCGGCCTTCCATTCCCAGACCTTCTCGACGAAGGCCTCGCGACCCATGTCCCGGCGGCCGATATTGCCGGCGGCGGCCAGCTGGCGCTCGACGACCATCTGGGTGGCGATGCCCGCGTGGTCGGTGCCCGGCAGCCACAGGGCGGCCTTGCCGCGCATGCGGTGGAAACGGGTCAGCACGTCCTGCAGCGTGTTGTTCAGCGCGTGGCCGATGTGCAGAGACCCCGTCACGTTCGGCGGCGGGATCACGATGACGAACGGCTCGGCGTTCGGATCCTCGTTCGGCTTGAAGGCCCCGGAGGCCTCCCAGGCGGCGTACAGGCGGGGTTCGACGGATTTGGGATCGAAGGTCTTTTCGAGCATGGCGGTGGGGATATGCCATCTGCGGCCCGCGCGGGGAACCTGCGGGGCCTGGATTTGTGGGGTAATTCGCAACGAAAAAGGCGGCCGCCACGGCGACCGCCTCGATTTTTCGAAGATCGAGAGCGATTAGCCGCGACCGCGGGCGATGCGCTGTACTTCTTCCTCGACCTTGGTCTCGACGATGCGCGGCAGGTTCTGGTCCAGCCACTCCTTGAGCAGCGGGCGCAGCAGCTCGCGCACCACGTCCTCCAGGGTGCGGCCGTCCTTGGGCATCAGCAGGGCCGAGCTCAGGCTGCCGAACGCCGAGGCGGCGGCCGAGGCGGCGGTGTCGCCGACCAGCTTGTCGGCCACGTCGTCGCGATCGAAGGTCGGGGCGGCGGGCGGCGGGGCCGGCTCGGGCTCCGGCGGGGGCGGCGAATAGACGTCGATATCGCCGACCGTCTCGAGCGGCGGCTCTGCCTCGAACTCGGCTTCGGGTTCGATCGGATCGGTCAGCTCAAGAACGTCTTCGCCGTCGCCGCCGGCGAAATCCATCGCCGGTTCCAGCTCAGGCTCCGGCAGCGGCTCCGGCTCGGCTTCCGCGGGGGCCTCCTCGGCCGCAGGCTCCGCCGGCGCGTCATCTTCGGAGATGATGCGTCGGATGGAGGCGAGGATTTCCTCCATCGTAGGTTCTTGAGAGCTCTGATCGGACATGTGCGGGGGCCGTCGTAAGAAATACGAATCTGTACGCGCGTTGCGGCGCGTTAAACCGCGATGGTGCAGACTTGAGCAGGTTAAGCAAGCTTAAGGATAAGCTGTGGGCTGAAACGGCGCGGGCTAGCCGTGTCTACTTCGCCCCACTTTGAGCTTTTGCCGACGGCGCGCCCACCTTGTCGACGGCTTGCACCACCGGCTCCCACGGAACCCAGCCCACGCTGTGCGTCACGCGGTTGTAGGAGGTCTTCGGATCATAGGCCGTCGTGCTGGCCGAAAGCTTGTTGACGCCCAACTGACCCATGGCCTGCAGCACCACCGCGCTGGCGACATATTCGTCGCGGCGCGCGCCGACCAGGGCCAGCTCGGCGTTGGAGAGTTCCAACTGGGCGTTCAGGACGTCCAGCGTCGTGCGCAGACCGACCTGCTGCTCCTGGCGCACGCCTTCGAAGGCGATCCGCGTGGCGCGGACCTGCTCCTCGTTCGAGACCAGGTTGGCGCGCGAGGCCAGCAGGTTGCTCCAGGCGTTGGAGACCTGCTGGATCGCGGTGCGCTTGGCGCTTTCGGTGGCGCTGCGGGCGGCGTTCTCGCGCTCGGTGGCGGCGCGCACCTGCGAGGTCGTCAGGCCGCCGGTGAAGATCGGGATCGACGCCGTGATCGCGCCCGAGACGGTGCGGTCATAGTCGTCGAACTGGCTGCCGACGCCCGAACGCTTGTCGGCGGCGTAGCCCAGCGAGGCGCGGGCCGAGACGGTCGGACGATAGCCGGCCTTGGCCACGGCCACGCGGGCGGCGGCGGCCTCTTCGCTGTAGCGGGCCGAGGTCACGCCCGGATTGGCGGTCTGGGCGGCTTCGAAGGCCTGGTCGACCGAGCCGGGCAGCAGGGTCGCGAGGCTGGGCTCGGGGGCGAGTTCGCCCGGCGTCTGGCCGACCACGGCGGCGTAGGCCGCGCGGCTGACTTCCAGCGGGGCCTGGGCCGACGACAGGCCGGCCTTGGCGGCGGCCAGGCGGGCCTGGGACTGGGCGACGTCGGTGCGGGTGATTTCGCCCACGTCGAAGCGGGCGTTGGATTCGTCGAGCTGGCGCTGCAGGACCGCGACGTTCTCCTTGGCGATGCGCAGGCGCTCCTGGTCGCGGCGGACATCGACATAGGCCTGGACGACATTGACCAGCACGTTCTGCTCAACGGCGCGCAGGCTCTCGCGCGAGGCCAGCACGTCGGCCTCGGCGGCGCTCAGATTGGCGCTGGCGCGACCGCCGGTATAGAGCGGCTGGCTGATCGACAGCGTCGCGGCGCTGCCCGAGACCTTCACATCGGCGCCGGTGTGCGGCGAGGTGTTCGAACCGGTGACGTCCAGCTCGCCGCCGACCGTCGGGCGGAACCCGGTCTTGGCCTGGACCACGCCTTCGTCGGTGATCCGGGTGCTGGCCCGCTGCTGCTGCAGGGTCGGGTTGGTCTGGTAGGCCAGAGCGATCGCGTCGGCCAGGGTTTCGGCGTGAGCGGCGGAAAACACGCCCGCCATCAGGCCGGCGCTGCAAGCGGCGGCCAGCAATCCGGCCCGTCGACGGTTCGACATCTAGGTTCTATCCCCAATCACGCGAAGCTCGCGTACCACACTATGAGGCGTGTAAGTCGGACCGCCAGCCGTCGCCAGTTAAGCTTTTTTCACGCAGACGCCGCGACGCTCCGCCCACGCGAAAGCTTAGAAGCTGAAGCCGACCTCGACCTCGAAACCCGCCAGGATCGGCGGCGAGGCGTCGAAGGCCTGACGACGACCCACGCCGTCCTCGGCGCGCAGATAGATGACGGCGCGGCCGACCGGGCCGGTGCGCTCGATGACGCCGAGGCGGCCGCCGACGGCCAGGGCGTCCTGCCAGCTCTTCGGCGCGGCGGCGACGGCGCCCTCGCAAATGATGACGTCGTAGTCGCCGCCAGGCACGGCCTTCAGGTCGTCGCCTTCGAGACGCGTGACCGCCAGGCCCATGTTTTCCAGCACGGCGGCGGCGTAAGGGGCGGCGATCGCCAGCGCCTTCTCACCTTCACGCGGCTTCAGGTTCTGCAGCAGCTTGCCCACTTCGCGCGGACGCAGCAGCCAGCGGCCCGGCGCGTATTCGATGTCGGCGTCGGCATAGGCCAGATAGGCCTTCGCGGCGGGGACCACCGTCTCGCGCTGCGTCACCCGCAGGGCGTCCTGCAGCGGCAGGTCGGTGACGTCGGCGGTGCGAATCTGGCTCTCGACCATGTTCAGCCGCGCGGCGGCGAAGTCGGTGCTCATGGAATCCCTCGAAGGACTGGACTTTCGAGCAGGCTTATAGGTCCGCCGATCGTCCGAACGCAATGCGATCACGCGGCGCAGGCGGCGTAAAGCGCCGCTCACGGGAGCCTTAAAAGCGACAACAAAGCCTGTTGAGATCAGGCAGAGAGCAAAACCTGGGCGTTTGAGGCGCCTGATCGCCATTTGTCACGGAAGCTAGATTGATCCGCGACGGTTTATGGTAAAGATAAGATCACCAGTGGAGCTCGCCCGGGGGGGAAGCCCGAACACTTCGGCTTCGTGAGGTTGTTGCCATGCTTAAAGCGGATGTCGTGATCGTTGGCGCGATCGTCGCGCTCGTGGTGATCTATTTCCTGCCGCGTATCCATACGGCGGGAGCAAAGGCCTATGGCCGCTGGCGCCGGCGCCGGCGCGATCTGCGCCTTGAGCGTGAACGGCGCGAGCGCGAGGAACGCCTGGCGCGTCTGTCACAGCAAACCTCGACGCAATAAGGCGTCAAAAAGGCGATCGCGGAACCAAACGCGAGCGACGGAACTCCTTTGATGCGGCGCTGCGCCGCTCCAGTTCCTCGCTCAAGGTTCGCCGCATGAAGATCGCCCAGATCACGCCCCTCTACGAGGCTGTCCCGCCGCGCCTGTACGGCGGCACCGAGCGCGTCGTCGCCCATCTTACGGACGCCCTCGTCGATCTTGGTCACGATGTCACGCTGTTCGCCAGCGCCGAGGCCCAAACGAAGGCCAAGCTTGTCGCGGTGCGCGACCAGGCGATCCGGCTGGATCCGGCGCCCCTGAAGTCTGATCTGGCGGCGCATATGGCGCAGCTCGCCGAAGTCCGCGCCCTGGCGAACGACTTCGATGTCGTCCACTTCCACACCGACATGATCCACTTCCCGTTCTTCGCGGATCGGGCGGAACATACGCTGACCACGCTGCACGGCCGCCTGGATCTGAAGGACCTGCCCGCGGTGTACAAGCGCTGGCCGCAGTTCCCGCTGGTCTCGATCAGCGACGATCAGCGCCACCCCCTGTCGTTCGCCAACTGGGCCGGCACGGTCCATCACGGCATGAACGCCGACATCTACCGCTTCTCGGAGAAGAGCGACGGCTATCTTGCGTTCCTGGGTCGCATCTCGCCGGAGAAGCGGCCGGACCGCGCCATCATGCTGGCCAAGCGCCTGGGCAAGCGCCTGAAGATCGCCGCCAAGGTCGATAGCGCCGACCGCGCCTATTTCGAGGACAAGATCGCCCCGATGATCCTGGGCGAGCCGCTGATCGAATTCGTCGGCGAGATCGGCGACAGCGAGAAGTCGGCCTTCCTCGGCGGCGCCGACGCCCTGCTCTTCCCGATCGACTGGCCCGAACCCTTCGGCCTGGTGATGATCGAGGCCATGGCCTGCGGCACGCCCGTGGTCGCCTATCGCTGCGGCTCCGTGCCCGAGGTGATCGATCACGGCGTCACCGGCTTCATCGTCGATGACGACGACCAGGCGCTGGAAGCGATCAAACAGGTCGAAAGCTTGGATCGAAAAGCGGTGCGGCAGCGTTTCGAGCATCGGTTCTCGTCCGAGGCGATGGCTCGGCGTTACGTCGCGCTCTACGAACAGCTGCGCGATGGCGCTGCTGTCTATCCGTCCTTGGTCGAGCTCGCTGCGAGCGCATGACATGAAGGAGGGGCCATGGAGAATCTCGCACCGGCCATCGAGGCGCCGGTCGATTACGGTGTGACGGCGGAAGTCCGCGCGCCGCAAAATCTCTATGCCCTGAAGGACAAGGACACCTTCATCGTCGCCGATCAGTTCGGCGACATCGCCGGACAGGGCGATGGCCTATTCCACAACGACACGCGGATCCTGTCCTTCTACCGCCTGACGCTGGGCGGCCACGCGCCGTCGCTGCTGTCGGCCGCGGTGGCCCACGACAACGTCTTCTTCACGTGCAACGCCACCAACCAGGCCCTGCCCTATCCCGGCGGCCCGATGGGCCCGCCGGGCGTGCTGCACATCGAGCGCAAGCGGTTCCTGTGGGGCGAGCGGCTCTACGAGCGGATTCGCTGCGTGAACTACAGCCGCGACCTCGTGCTCTTGCCGATGGCGATCGAGTTCGACGCCGACTTCCGCGACATGTTCGAGGTGCGCGGCACCAAGCGCGCCCGGCGCGGCGGCCAGGGGCCGCCGCACGGTGTCGGCCGACGGGTCGCCGACAGCTATATCGGCCTGGATGGCGTCG
>JAYRLX010000116.1:0-9981 GCA_041905125.1 Caulobacter sp.
GACGCGCCGGTGCGGATCAACGCCAAGGCGCCCAAGCCGGGCGAGGCCTTCCTGGCGTTCGGCGGCGGCGCCAGCGGGGAGGGGGTGTTCAACCTCAGCCCGACCGGCGATCTCGCCGAGGCCGCGGCGAACCTGTTCGCCTATCTGCGTGCCGCCGACCGCACCCATCCCGCCGCCATCGCCGTCGCGCCCATTCCCGAGGAGGGGCTGGGCGAGGCGATCAACGACCGGCTGCGCCGCGCGGCCGGCTTCATCGGCTGACCTTTCGAGCGTAAGGTAGCGACCATGACCAAGCCCGTTCCCGCTGATGTCGTCTCCCGCCTGAAGGCCGTGCTCGGCGAGGGCGGCTGGAGCCAGGATCCGGACGTGATCGCGCCGATGCTGGTCGAGTGGCGCGGTCGCTGGAAGGGCGAGACGCCGCTGCTGGTCACCCCGCGCACGACCGCCGAGGTCGCCGCCGTGGTCGGGATCTGCGCGGCCGAGGGCGTGGCGATCACGCCTCAGGGCGGCAATACCGGCCTCGTCGCCGGCCAGATTCCCCACGGCGAGATCCTGCTCTCGACCCGCAAGCTGACCGCCGTCCGCGACGTCGATCCGATCGACGACGCCATGGTGCTGGAGGCGGGCGTGACCCTTTACGAAGCCCACCAGCAGGCCGCCAAGGTCGGCCGACGCTTCACGGTTGGCGTGGCGTCCGAGGGCTCTTGCACGATCGGCGGGCTGATCTCGACCAACGCCGGCGGCACGGCCGTTCTGCGCTACGGC
Source organism: Caulobacter sp. (assembly GCA_041905125.1). Taxonomy (GTDB): domain Bacteria; phylum Pseudomonadota; class Alphaproteobacteria; order Caulobacterales; family Caulobacteraceae; genus Caulobacter. Next base: position 766 of record JAYRLX010000116.1, read on the forward strand.
ATGATGCGCGAGCAGGTGCTGGGGATCGAGGCGGTGCTGCCCAATGGCGAGATCTGGAACGGGCTCAAGCGCCTGCGCAAGGACAACACCGGCTATGACCTCAAGCAGCTGCTGATCGGCGCCGAAGGCACGTTGGGGATCGTCACCGCCGCCAGCCTGAAGATCCAGGCGCCGCTGGCCTCGCGGGCCGTGGCGATCGTGGGCCTGGGCTCGCCGGCCGATGCCATCCAGCTGCTCGCCCGCGCCAAGGAGGAGACGGGCGGCTCGGTGGAGGCGTTCGAGCTGATGGGCCTGCTGGGCTTTGCGCTCACGGTCCGCAACGTGCCGGGTCTGCGCGATCCCTTGCCGACCGAGCATCCCTGGTACGTGCTGATCGAGATCGCCAGCGGCGAGCCCGGCGCGGCGGATGCGGCGCTGGAGCGGCTGCTGACCGGCGCCCTGGAGAGCGGCCTGATCGCCGACGCCGCCGTCGCCCAGACGGAAGCCCAGATGAAGACCTTCTGGCACATCCGCGAAGGCCACTCCGCCGGCCAGAAGCCTGAAGGGGCGGTGTGGAAGCACGACGTGTCGGTGCCGGTGTCGAAGATCCCGGACTTCATCGCCCGCGCCGACGCGGCGATCGAACAGGCTTTCCCAGGCACGCGGATCATCGCCTTCGGCCACGTCGGCGACGGCAATGTCCACTACGATGTGCTCAAGCCCGTCGGCGCCGATGACGACGCCCATGACGTGCAGCGCGAGGCCGGGGCGAAGATCGTCCACGACATCGCCGCCAGCTTCTCGGGCTCGATCAGCGCCGAGCATGGCCTAGGGGCGATGAAGACGGCCGAGGCCCTGACCTACAAGGATCCGATCGAGGTCGCGGCGTTGCGGGCGATCCGCCAGGCCCTGGACCCCAAGCGGATCATGAACCCGCGGGTGCTTTTCTAGCTTCGGCGCGTTTCCGCGCCCGCAGGAACAGCACCAGCATCACCGCGAAAGCGCCGGCGGGGATCGTGGCCTTGTAGAAGCCCGGCTGCGAGCCTGGCATCAGGTTGATCGCCATCGGGACGAAGCCCCAGCGGCCGGTCGCCTGCTCCATCCAGAACGCCCCGACCCCGACGAAGCACATCACCGCCCACACCGGCCGGAACTTCAGGCCCCGGTCGCGCAGGACGAAGAACAGGGCGACGATCATCGGGATCGGCCAGGCGAGGGCGGCGGTGAGGCCTAGGGTCTGCATGTCTGACTCGATAGCCGTGCGGCCCTCGAAGGTCGAGACTCGACAGCGAAACGACATGGGCCAATCTGTTCGCATGAGCAGCCTCTTCAGGTTCTCCAGCGCGATGAAGCGACATCCGGACGTCGAGGCCTGGCTGGCCGCCGACGATCCGATGCGCGCCGTCGTTCGGCCCTGGTTCGAGGCCCTGCGCGGCCTCGGACCCGATGTCCGGGAGCTGCTGCACGACGGCCATCCCACGGCCTGCGTCGAGGACGCGGCCTTCGCCTATGTCGACGCCTTCAGCGCCCACGCCGCCATCGGCTTCTATCAAGGCGCGGACCTGCCCGACCCGGCGCGGCTGCTGGAGGGCGGCGGCAAGCGCATGCGCCACGTGAAGCTGCGCTGGGGCCAAGCGATCGACGAGAACGCCCTGCAGGCGCTGCTGGCCGCCGCCTATGCAGACATGCGCGCCCGGCTCGACGCGGGCGAATAGTCCAACGGCCTAGCTAGCGAAGGGCGTCCGAAGGCTTTATCTCCCCGGCCATGCTGATGGTCATCTCGCCCGCCAAGTCGCTGGACTTCACCGCGCCCGCCCAGGCCCTGCCCCTGACGACGCCTGAGCTGAAGGCCCAGATCGCCGAGCTGGCCAAGGTCACGCGCAAGCTGACGGCCGCCGACCTGAAGCGGCTGATGCACATCTCCGACGCCCTGGCCAAGCTGAACCGCGAGCGGTTCCAGACCTTCGATTCCGAGCTGGAGGACGGGCTGCAGGCGATCATCGCCTTCAACGGCGACGTCTATGCGGGCCTGGCCGCGCGCGAGCTGGACCGCCCGTCGCTGGAGTGGGCGCAGTATCACCTGCGGATTCTGTCGGGCCTCTATGGCGTGCTGCGTCCGTTCGACGCCCTGCAGCCCTATCGCCTGGAGATGGGAACGCGGCTGAAGACCAAGCGCGGCCATAACCTCTACGACTACTGGGGCGAGACGATCTCGCAGACCCTGAACGCCGCCGCTTCCGGCCATGCCGACCCGACGCTGGTGAACCTGGCCAGCCAGGAATATTTCGGCGCCGTCGACGCCAAGGCCCTGAAGCTGCCGGTCGTCACCTGCCACTTCAAGGAAGAGAAGCACGGCGAGCTGCGCGTGCTGGGCTTCTTCGCCAAGAAGGCGCGCGGACGCATGGCGCGCTACGTGATCGACAACCGCATCGACCGCGCCGAGGGCCTGAAAGGCTTCGACCTGGACGGCTATCGTTTCCAGCCGTCGCTCTCCTCCGAGGCCGATTGGGTTTTCGCTCGCCCACAGCCTTAAATTCATCTATCGATGAATTTATAAGCGCTCGCCCTTCGCGGGAGCGAGCTATATGCTGCGCCGCAGCATCATTGGGGCGTTATCCAGGAGTGCGTGAATGGCCGTCGATTTCGGTTTGCAGGGTCAGGTCGCCATCGTCACCGGCTCGACCAGCGGCATCGGACACGCCCTGGCCGACGCGCTCGCGGCTCAGGGCTGCAACATCGTCATGAACGGCCTGGGCGAGATGAACGCCATCGAGCGCGCCCGCTCGGAAATGGCCGAGAAGCATGGCGTCGAGGTGCTGTATCACGGCGCAGACATGACCAAGCCGATCGAGATCGCCGACATGGTCAAGGCGGCCAAGGCCGAGTTCGGCGAACTGGACATCCTCGTGAACAACGCCGGCGTCCAGCACGTGGCGCCGGTCGAGGACTTCCCGGACGACAAGTGGGACCTGATCATCGCGATCAACCTGTCCTCGGCCTTCCACGCGACCAAGGCGGCGGTGCCGATCATGAAGGAGCAGGGGCGCGGCCGGATCGTCAACATCGCCTCGGCCCACGCCCTGATCGCCTCGCCGTTCAAGTCGGCCTATGTCGCGGCCAAGCACGGGATCATGGGCCTGACCAAGACGGTCGCCCTCGAGGTCGCCACCCACGGGATCACCTGCAACGCCATCTGCCCAGGCTTCGTGAAGACGCCGCTGGTCGAGGCCCAGATCGCCGACCAGGCCAAGGCGCGCGGCATCTCGGAAGAGGCGGTGATGAAGGACGTGATCCTGGCCGCCCAGCCGACCAAGCAGTTCGTCACCTTCGAACAGCTGGCGGGCATGCTGCTGTACCTGGTGTCGGACGCCGGCGCTTCGGCCAACGGCGCCGCTTTCCAGGTCGACGGCGGCTGGGTCGCGCAATAGGCTCGGCGGGTGCCCATCCCGCCCTTCACCCGCAAGAAGCCGACCGCCCGCGCGCTTAGCCTGGCGCTGCAGGGCGGCGGCGCGCACGGGGCGTTCGAGTGGGGCGTGCTGGACCGCCTGCTCGAGGAACAGGACCTGGATATCCAGGCCGTGACCGCCGCCTCGGCCGGCGCCATGAACGCCGTCTGCCTGGCCCAGGGTATGCTCGATGACGGCAAGGCCGGGGCCAGGGCGCGGCTGGAGTCGTTCTGGAAACAGGTCAATCGCCAGGGCGGCCGCAACGTGTTCGGCGACACCTCGATCTGGACCAGCGCCTTCTCCGGCGGCGTCGACTGGTGGAAGAACACCCCCGGCTGGCGGATGGCCGAGACCCTGGCGCTGTCGTTCAGCCCCTACGAGTTCAACCCGTTCAACCTGAACCCCCTGCACGACCTGCTGGAGGCCGAGGTCAGCTTCGAGCAACTGCGCGAGCGCTCGCCGGTCAAGCTCTACATCTCGGCCACCGCGATCCATACGAGCAAGGCGCGGATCTTCCGCGAGACCGAGCTGACCTCGCGCCACATCATGGCCAGCGCCTGCCTGCCGCAGCTGTTCCAGGCGGTCGAGATCGACGGTGAGCCCTACTGGGACGGCGGCTTCCTGGCCAATCCGCCGTTGTGGCCGCTGTTCTACGAGGACACGCCCGACGACATCCTGATCGTCAGCCTCAATCCGTTCGTCCGCGAGGAGACGCCCAAGACTCCGGGCGAGATCATGGACCGGCTGAACGAGATCACCTTCAACGCGTCCCTGGCCTCGGAGCTGCGGGCCATCGGCTTCGTGCAGAAGCTGCTCGACGAGGGGCTGCTGAAGGACAATGCGCGGGGCCGCTATCGCAAGATGCTGGTCCACGCCATCACCGCCGACAAGCCGCTGGCGGACCTGTCGCTGTCGACCAAGTTCAACACCGAGTGGAGCTTCCTGTCGGACCTGAAGGAGCGGGGACGAACCGCCGCCGACGCCTGGTTGGCCGACTGCGGGACCTGCATCGGCGTGAAATCCAGCATCGACCTGAAGGTCGGCTTCCCGTGAGCCCGCATCCCGTCCCCACGGTCGGGGTCGTCTGCCTGCGCGGCGACCAGGTGCTGCTGATCAAGCGCGGGACGCCGCCGCGCCTGAACCAGTGGAGCCTGCCGGGCGGACGGCTGGAGTGGGGCGAGACCACGGTCGCGGCGGCGCTGCGCGAGCTGAAGGAAGAAACCGGCGTCGACGCCGAGCTTCTGGGCCTGATCGACGTGATCGACGGGGTGTTTCCGGCGCGGCCCGGCGGAGAGATCACCCGGCACTATGTGCTGATCGACTACGCCGCCCGTTGGACAGGCGGCGAGCCCATCGCCGGCGACGATGCGGCCGACGCGCGGTTCGTCTCGCGCGACGAGGCGATGGCGCTGGTGGAGTGGGACGAGACGCGGCGGGTGATCGCGGAGACGTATGAGCGGTTCGGGGGGTAGTTCTCCTCCCCCGTGACACGGGGAGGTGGCCCAGAGGGCCGGAGGGGGCGAACTCGGCCGACTTCCAGCTTGCCCCCTCCGTCGGCTCCGCCGACACCTCCCCCGCATCGCGGGGGAGGAGAGGCGCTTGCGCTGAAAGCTAAGGTCCCCGACATCTCTCCCATGACCCTGATCGACGCCCCCGCGCCCCGCTTCTCCATCAGCCCGAACGCCCTGATCCTGCTAGCCGTGTGTGTGGGCCTGGGCTGGGCCGTCGCCAGCGGAATTCCGCCCGTCGGCGTCATCACCTTCGCCTTCGTCGCCGCCGCCTGGGTGTTCAGCGTCGGGATCCACGAGTTTGGCCACGCCCTGACGGCCTATAAGGCCGGCGACACGACCATCGTCGAGAAGGGCTATCTGACGCTCGATCCGCTGAAGTACTCGGACCTCGCCACCACCATCGTCATTCCGCTTGTCGCCCTGGCGTTGGGCGGGATCGGCTTTCCGGGCGGGGCGGTCTATCTGCGCGAGGACCTGATGCGTTCGCGCGGCTGGCGGTCGCTGGCGTCGCTGGCGGGACCGCTGGGGACGCTGGCCGTGCTGATCGTCATCGCCGCCGCCTTGCCGTTCGTCGCCTCGCCGCCGTTGCGCCACGCCCTGGCGTTGCTGGCCTTCCTGCAGTCGACCGCCTTCGTGCTGAACCTGCTGCCGGTCCCCGGCCTGGACGGCTATGGCGTCCTCCGGCCGTTCCTTCCCGACGGCGTTCGCGCGAAGATGATCAAGATCGAGCGGATTGGCGTCCTGCTGCTGTTCGCCCTGATCTTCTTCGTTCCTGGCGTCAGCGACCTGATCTTCAAGGCGGCCCTGGCGGTGACCGATCTGCTGGGCGTGCCGCGGACGGCGATCGGCGACGGTTGGCGGACCTTCCACTTCTGGGGGTCTTGACCTTCGACGCCTGATCGCCTCCCCTTCAAACAAGCGTTCAAGATGACAAGGGGAGGATCGCCATGGCCTACGCGCCGTTCAATCTGTCGGGCAAGGTGGCCCTGGTCACCGGCGGCAACCGCGGCATCGGCCTGGGCATGGCCAAGGCGATGGCCCAGGCCGGCGCCGACATCGTCATCTGGGGCTCCAACCTCGAACGCAACCAGGCCGCCGAGCAGGAGCTCACCCGACTGGGCGTGCGGGTGAAGGCCCAGACCGTCGACGTGGCCGACGAGGCCCAGGTCGCCGAGGGCATGGAGGAGGCCGTCGCCGCCATGGGCCGGGTCGACGCCGTCTTCGCCAACGCCGGCATCGGCTACGGCTCGCCCTCGTTCATCGAGATGAAGACCGAGGTCTATCGCAAGGTGCTGTCGGTCAATCTGGACGGCGTCTTCTTCACCCTGCGCGAGGCCTGCCGCCACATGGTCGAGCGGGCCAAGGCCGGGGATCCGGGCGGCTCGCTGGTCGGGATCGCCTCGCTGGCCGCCATCGAGGGCGCGGCCAAGAACGAGGCTTACGCCGCCACCAAGGGCGCGGTGATTTCGATGATCAAGTCGGTGGCGGTCGAGCACGCCCGCTACGGCGTCCGCGCCAACGCCATCCTGCCGGGCTGGATCGCCACGGACATGACCGCCGGCGCGCAAGGCAACTCCGCCTTCGCCGAGAAGGTCATTCCCCGCGTCCCGGCCCGCCGCTGGGGCGAGCCCGAGGACTTCGGCGGCATGGCGGTCTATCTGGCCTCGGACGCCTCCAGCTATCACTCGGGCACGACCATCGTCATCGATGGCGGATACTCGATCTTCTAGGGTGTCGTTTCTTGGACTCTTCGGTCCAATAAAAACCTATTGAAAAAAGGGCCTTGCGGAAAACGCGTGGCGGTGAGTAGCACCTCGTATGGCAGCCTGGACATCAGATTTGGGCGCCGACGAGGAAACGAGAGAACGATGACGCCCCAAGACGTTGTCAGCCTGGCGCCGCCGCGCGGCTTCCTGATGATGCTGGCCCTGGCCTTCACCGGCATGATGGCCTGCTTCTGGACGCACGACACAGACGTCGAGACCGCGCTGGTCAAGCGGGACTAGTTAGGCCCGCCTGCCCTCGCGGCAGGCTTGTGAGACGGCGGCCCCGCCCTGATCCTTCCGAAAAATGAGGGAGGAACGGGCATGGGGTTGCATACGCCGCTCTGCGATCTTCTGAATATCGAACACCCGATCCTGCTGGCCGGCATGGGCGGCGTCTCCTACGCCCCCCTGGCGGCGGCGGTGTCGAACGCTGGCGGCTACGGCGTGCTGGGCATGGCCGGGACCTCGCCGGACTTCATCCGCAGCCAGATGCGCGAGGTCCGCGCCCTGACCGACAAGCCGTTCGGCGTCGATCTCCTGGCGGCCACCCCCGACGCCCTGACGGCCAGCGTCGAGGTCATCATCGAGGAGGGCGCCAGTTCCTTCATCGCCGGCCTGGGCGTGCCATCGCCGATCATCGCGCGGCTCAAGGCCGCTGGCCTGAAGGTTATGGTCGTCTGCGGCGCGGTGAAGCACGCCGTGAAGGCGCAGGACGCCGGCTGCGACGCCGTGATCTGCCAGGGCGGCGAGGGCGGCGGCCACACCGGGCTTGTCGGCACCCTGCCGCTGGTCGCCCAGGCGGTGGAGGCGGTGACGATCCCGGTCGTGGCGGCCGGCGGCCTCTACGACGGACGCGGCCTGGCGGCGGCCTTGGCGCTGGGCGCCCAAGGCGTCTGGATGGGCACGCGCTTCATCGCCTCGGCCGAGGCGCACGCCGGCGACCTCTATCGCCAAGCCGTGATCGAAGCGTCCGACGAGGATACGGTTCGCACCCGCTGCTACTCGGGCAAGCCGATGCGGGTGAAGAAGAACCCCTATGTCGAGGACTGGGAGGCGCGGCCGTCCGACATCCAGCCGTTCCCCCAACAGGCCATGGTCTCCATCCGCAATGGCGCGATGGGGGGCATCGGCGGCCAGATCGAGGGCCTGGATCCCGGCAAGTCCTGCTTCGCCATGGGGCAGAGCGCCGGCGGGATCCATGACGCGCCGCCGGCCGGCGATATCGTCCGCCGACTGATGGCCGAGGCCGAGGCGGCGATGGACCGCGCGAACGCTTATCGGGTCTAGTCCGCGACCTTCGGCAGGATCCTGCGGAAATGGGCCTCGACCGCGTCGTGGCACTCGCAGGCGCGCTTCTCCAGGCCGGGCCGGTCCAGCACCTCCACGCGCCCCCGACCGATATGGATCAGGCCGGAGTCCTGAAGGCTGCGCGCCACGGCGCTGATCGTCGTGCGCTGCACGCCCAGCATCTGGGCCAGGGTCTCCTGGGTCAGGCGGATCGGCTCGTCGCCCGAGCGGTCATGGGCGAACAGCAGCCAGCGACAGGCGCGCTGCTCGATCGGGTGCAGGGCGTTGCAGGCGGCCACCTGCATCATCTGGGCGATGAAGACGTCGGCGTAGCGGTCGAACAGGTCCGCCACGACCGCCGAGCGGTTCTTGACCTCCTCCAGCCGCGCCGTCGGGACGCAGAAGGCATGGCCCGGCACGCGCACGACGGCGCGGCCATAGGCGGGTTTGAAGCCGGCGCTGACCATGCCGCCGATCGCGCCCTCGTGGCCGATGCTGGCCGCCTCAATCTCCTGGCCGTCCGATGTCACGACTAGCAGCGAGGCCTGGGTCGGGCCGCAGGGCAGATAGGTGTGCTCGACGTCCTCGCCGGCGTCGAACAGCACCTCGTCCTGCGGAAGGTCCACCAGAAGAAGATAGGGCGACAGGGCTTCCAACGCTTCGGGCCGCAGGGCGGCCAGCAGGCGGTTGGCGGAGAACGGCGGGGCGTCTTCGCTCCCGGCGGCTCCCCGGGAAAGGCGGGCGGCAGCTGACATGGACACCTCCGTGACGCTGTCTAAGCGCACAGCTCACGGCTTAGTTTCCAAGCTCCTCCAATGACGCTCTAGCTGAGCGTCCGAGGGTGGGGCAGGACCCAGTCGTCTTCCTGCTCGTGCATGACGACCGGAAGGCCCAGGCCAGCAGGGTGTTCGGCCAGTCGGAGCGCCGCGGCTCTCGCCGCATCGCGCGTCTCGTAGGCGCCGAAACGCAGGTAGTCGCCGATGATCGACCAGTGGTCTCCAACGCGGACAACGCCGTAATGCACCTCAGTCATGGGTAGACCTCCTTGCAGTATCCACAGGGAACCCCCTATTAACGATTATCGCAAGTCCTTTATCGCCAACGCTTTTTTGACACCGGTGGACTCTTTATCCCCAAGGCGGCGAAGATTTGTCCGTGGTCGGGTGACAAGGCGGCCTTTGATTGGCGATAACCAAAGGCATGTTCCGTCCGCTTCTTTCAGGGATC
>JAYRLX010000117.1:0-9981 GCA_041905125.1 Caulobacter sp.
TCGTCCTTGCCGTCGAAGCCGAGGGCGCCGTCGCCATAGGTCGCCGCCGACGAGGCGTAGATCAGCCGCTTGCCGTGTTCGACGCACCAGTCCCACAGGTCGCGCGACAGCACGAAGTTGGACTGCACGATCTTGTCGGCGTCGGTCTCGGTGGTGGAGGACACCGCGCCCATGTGGACGATCAGCTCGACCTCGGCTCCACACCTCGCCAGCCAGTCGAACAGCTGCTCGGGCGCGACGAAGTCGGCGATCGGGTGCTTGGCGATGTTGCGCCACTTGCCGCTGGCCGCGTCGCGCAGGCGATCGCAGACCACGACATCCAGCGCCGGATCCTCGCAGAGCCGCGCGACGATGTTGGAGCCGATGAAGCCGGCCCCGCCGGTGACGAGAACGATGCGACGGCTCATGGCTTAGGCCGCCCGCTTGGTCAGGGCGTCGTACTCGAGCAGGTTGGCGACCAGCGCCTCGAACTGGCTCATCGGCACCATGTTCGGACCGTCCGACGGCGCCTTGTCCGGATCGGGGTGGGTCTCCATGAAGACGCAGGCCACGCCCACGGCCACGGCGGCGCGGGCCAGGACCGGCACGAACTCCCGCTGGCCGCCCGAGGAGGTTCCCTGCCCGCCCGGCTGCTGGACGCTGTGGGTGGCGTCGAACACCACCGGGCAGCCGATCTCCTTCATGATCGGCAAGCTGCGCATGTCGCTGACCAGCGTGTTGTAGCCGAACGAGACGCCGCGCTCGCAGGCCATGACGTTCGGATTGCCGGCGCCGGTCACCTTGGCGATGACGTTCTTCATATCCCAAGGCGCCAGGAACTGGCCCTTCTTGATGTTGATCGCCCGGCCCGTGGCGGCGGCGGCTAGCAAGAGGTCGGTCTGGCGGCACAGGAAGGCCGGGATCTGAATCACGTCGACCGCCTGCGCCACGATCTCGCAGTGGCTGGTCTCGTGCACGTCGGTCAGGGTCGGCAGGCCGGTGGCTTCCCGGATTTCCTGGAAGATCGGCAGGCTGTCCTTCAGGCCGATACCGCGCTGGGCGTTGGCCGAGGTGCGGTTGGCCTTGTCGTAGGAGGTCTTGTAGATCATCCCCACGCCAAGACGTTGCGCCATCTCCTTGAGCGCATGGGCGGTTTCCAGGGCGTGCTGACGGCTCTCCATCTGGCACGGCCCGGCGATGATCGACAGCCGCTCGCCATTGCCGATACGAACGGGCGCGCCGGTCGGGGTCTTGATCTCGACGACGGCGTTGGGGGCGACGGCTTGCGGCTGATCCAAGGCGATACTTCCGACGTATTAGAGGCTTTGGGCGCCCAAGAGGTGACCCTTCGGGCGGGACGGTGCAAGTGCGGAAAGACTCTGGCGACAGCGAGGCGAGCCCCGGCGCCGTCATCGTTTGGTTCCGCAAGGACCTGCGCATAGCCGACAATCCCGCCCTGCGCCATGCCGCCGACAGCGGCCGTCCGGTGGTCTGCCTCTACATCCTCGACGAGACGCCGGGCGTCCGCCCCATGGGCGCCGCCTCGCTGTGGTGGCTGGACAAGTCGCTGAAGAGCCTGGCCCAAGCGCTTGAGAAGCTTGGCAATAGATTGGTGCTGCGCAAGGGCGTCGCCGCCGAGGTGCTTGACGCCCTGATCGCCGAGACCGGCGCGACCTGCGTGCTCTGGAACCGCCTCTACGACAAGGCCAGCATCGACCGCGACGCCGCGATCAAGGCGCGCCTGAAGGACGATGGCGTCGATTGCCAGAGCTTCAACGCCAGCCTGCTGAACGAGCCCTGGACGGTGCAGAACGGCTCGGGCCAGCCCTACAAGGTCTTCACGCCCTACTGGCGCGCGGCGCGCGAGCATCTGAACGACGTCGCCGTAGAAGCCGCGCCGAAGATCTTGAGATGCTTGGACAAGGCGACGCCTGGCGACCGGCTGTCGGACTGGAGCCTCCATCCCACCAAGCCTGATTGGTCCAAGGGCTTCGACGTTTGGACGCCCGGCGAGGCCGGCGCGAAGGCTCGGCTGGATGCGTTCCTGTCAGGTCCGATCACCGGCTATGGCGAGAAGCGGGACATCCCCTCCGCGCCAGCGACCTCACGCCTGTCGCCGCATCTGCACTTTGGCGAGATCGGTCCGCGTCAGGTCTGGGTCGCGACCCGCAACGCCGCCGAGGCCGGCGACATCCCCACCGCGGAAGCCGACAAGTTTCTGTCCGAGATCGGCTGGCGCGAGTTCAACCACTCCATCCTGTTCCATTGGCCCGATTTGCCCAGCCGCAACTTCAAGCCGGAGTTCGACGGCTTCCCCTGGGCCAAGGACCACGCGGCCTTCGAAGCCTGGACCAGGGGCGAGACCGGCTACCCCATCGTCGACGCCGGCATGCGCGAGCTGTGGGTCACCGGCTTCATGCACAACCGGGTGCGGATGATCGTGGCCTCGTTCCTGATCAAGCACCTGATGATCGACTGGCGCGAGGGCGAGGCCTGGTTCTGGGACACCCTGCTCGACGCGGATCTCGCCAACAATGTCGGTAACTGGCAGTGGACCGCCGGCAGCGGCGCCGACGCCGCCCCCTACTTCCGGATCTTCAATCCGATCAGCCAGGGCGAGAAATTCGACCCGCAAGGCGCCTATGTGCGGCGTTGGGTTCCGGAACTCGCCAACGTCCCAGACGATTTTATCCACAAGCCATGGGAGCGCCCGCTCCATCTGTCTCCGGCGGCGCGGCGTATCTACGCTAAACCGGTCGTTGACCACGCCAAGGCGCGCGAGCGCGCCCTGGAGGCTTATCACAGCCTCTAGATGAGCGAGGGCTTTACGAGACGGTGGTTAACGGCGTTAATAAACGCGTCACCGGAAGCGAGGCCCTGCCTTGGAAAACGCGCTCTGGAATGATCCCGACCTGAAGGCCGCTCCGGCCGCCTTCCGTTCCGCTGTCCGCATCGCGGCCGAGAATTGGGAGGCCGGGTCGCTGACCTTTGTCCTGCCCACCGGCAAGGCCCTGACGGTCAGGGGCCGCAATGATGGGCCCGACGCGACGATCCGCATCCGCGACTACAATTTCGTCCGGCGCGCGCTGCTGTCGGGCGACATTGGCTTCGCCGAGGGCTTCATGGCCGGGGAATGGGACACGCCCGACCTGTCGGCCGTGCTGGAGGCGTTTTCGCTGAACTTCGACCGCCTGGCGGGTCTGCACGCGGGCAATCCGATCATGCGGGCGCTGAACGCGATCTACCACCTGTTCAACCGCAACAGCCGGTCCGGCTCGAAGCGGAACATCCACGCCCACTACGACCTGGGTAACAACTTTTATTCCCGCTGGCTGGACCCGACGATGACCTATTCGTCGGCGCTCTACGAGCATCCTAACCAGCCTCTACCCGACGCCCAGCGCGCCAAATACGCGGCGCTGGCCAAGACCATCGGCCTGGCGCCGGGCAAGCATGTGCTGGAGATCGGCTGCGGCTGGGGCGGCTTCGCCGAGTTCGCCGCCAAGGAGGTCGGAGCCAAGGTCACCGGCATCACCATCTCACAGGCGCAGTACGATTTCGCCAAGAAGCGCTTGTTCGAACAGGGTCTTTCCGAAAAAGCCGACATCCGCCTGGTCGACTATCGCGACGTCGAGGGCCGCTTCGACGCCGTCGCCTCGATCGAAATGTTCGAGGCCGTGGGTGAGGAATACTGGCCCGCCTATTTCGGCAAGATCCGCGAGGTGCTGGTTCCCGGCGGCCGCGCGGGCCTGCAGATCATCACCATCCGCGACGAGCTGTTCAGCGACTATCGCAGCCGCACCGACTTCATCCAGCGCTACATCTTCCCGGGCGGCATGCTGCCCAGCGAGGCCCGCCTTAAGGAAGAGACCGAGCGCGCGGGCCTGGAATGGAGCGATCTCAAGCGCTTCGGCCAGAATTATGCCGATACGCTGGCCGAATGGGGCCGGCAATTCGAGGCGGCCTGGCACGAGATCCGCAAGGACGGCTTCGACGAACGCTTCCGGCGCCTGTGGCGGTTCTATCTCAGCTACTGCGAGGCGGGCTTCCGCACCGAGCGCACCAACGTCATCCAGCTGGGCCTCAGCCGCGGCTAGACTCCCATCGATATCCTGAGCGCCGCCGCCTTCTCCCGGAAAGCGCGGCGCTCGGCCTCGTCCATGCCGCTCAGCGTCTTCAGCGGCATCAGCATGCGCCCATTGCCGGCCAGCCGCTGGGCGTGACGATCGATGAAGTCCCAATAGAGGGCGTTGAACGGACAGGCGTCGTCGCCGAGCCGTTGCTTGACGTCGTAGCGACAGCCTTTGCAGTAGTCGCTCATCCGATCGATATAGGCGCCGCTGGCCGCGTAGGGCTTGGAGCCGACGATGCCGCCGTCGGCGAAGGTCGCCATGCCGCGCGTGTTCGGCATCTCGACCCACTCATAGGCGTCGGCGAACACCACCATGTACCAGTCGTCGACCGCGTCGGGATGCACGCCCAGCAGCATGGCGAGATTGCCGGTGACCATCAGCCGCTGGATGTGGTGGGCGTAGGCGTGGTCGCGGGCCGAGCGCACCGCGTCGGCGACGCAGGCCATGTCGGTCTCGCCCGACCAGTAGAACCACGGCAGCTTGCCCTCGACCTCCAGGGCGTTGCGTCGGCCGTATTCCGGCATCTTCAGCCAGTAGACGCCGCGAACGAACTCGCGCCAGCCGATGATCTGGCGGATGAAGCCTTCGACCGCGTTCAGCGGCGCCCGCCCCTCGCGCCACACGGCCTCGGCGCGGCGGCAGACGTCCAGCGGATCCAGCAGGCCGATGTTCAGCGCTGGCGAGATCAGGCCGTGCCACAGGAACGGCTGCTCCCAGGCCATGGCGTCCTGCCAGTCGCCAAACTCGGGCAGCATGTGCGCCAGGAAGTGCTCGAGCGCCGCCTCCGCCTGTTCCCGGTTGGTCGGCCAGCCGAAGGCGTCGAGGGTGCCGAAGTGATCGTCGAAGCCGGTCGACACCAGCTCGATCACGGCCTTCGTCGTCGCGTTCGGCGGGGTCCGCAGGCGCGGGGGCGGCCGGACGCCCTTGGGCAGCTTCTTGCGGTTCTCCGGATCGAAGTTCCAGCGGCCGCCGGCCGGCTTGTCGCCGTCCATCAGGAGGCCCGTCTTTCGCCGCATCTCGCGATAGAAGAACTCCATTCGCAGCTCGCGCCGTCCCTCGGCCCAATCGGCGAACGTGGCGCGCGAACAGAGGAAACGGTCGTCCTCGCGCGTCTCGATCGGGACGCCGAGATCCAGCGACAGCAGCGCCTGTTCCAGACCCCATTTGCCGCAAGCGGTGCGCACAACCCGGTCGAAAGCGCCCTCGCCGAGCGCGCGCGTGAGCTCGCTGGCGATGGTGCGGGTGTTGGCGGGATCGTCGAGCGTGACGTACCGGACGCTGAGCCCCCTGGCCCGCAGACGTTCGGCGAACTGGCGCATGGCCGACCAGACGAGAACCAGCTTCTGCTTGTGATGCTTCCAGGCGGTGGCCTCGGCGACGCTCTCGACCATCAGAACGACGTCGCGCGCAGGATCGATGTCGTGCAGCGCCGACAGGCCTTCCGACAGCTGGTCGCCCAGGACCAGTCGCAGAGCGCCTTTCGAATTGCTCACCCCAAACCTCTCGCCTTCAGGAAAACTGGGCTTGCGTCGCGCGGCCCGCGCACGATCTACCATGCCAGTCCGGCCACGCAGGTGAAATCATGACCATCCTCCCCAGCGTTCTCGACGCCATCGGGAACACGCCCCTGATCCGCCTGCGCCGCGCCAGCGAGGCGACGGGCTGCGAGATCCTGGGGAAGGCCGAGTTCATGAACCCGGGCCAGTCGGTCAAGGACCGCGCCGCCCTGGGCATCATCCGGGACGCGGAGGCCAAGGGCCTGCTGAAGCCCGGCGGCCGCATCGTCGAGGGCACCGCCGGCAATACCGGCATTGGTCTCGCCATGGTCGCCTCGGCCCTGGGCTACAAGACCACGATCGTCATCCCGCGCACCCAGAGCCAGGAGAAGAAGGACGCCATCCGCCTGCTGGGCGCCGAGCTGGTCGAGGTCGACGCGGTCCCCTATTCAAACCCCGGCAATTATGTCCGCTATTCCGGCCGCTTGGCCGAGGAACTTGCCGCGACCGAGCCCAATGGCGTGATCTGGGCCAACCAGTTCGACAACACCGCCAACCGCGACGCGCACTACCTGACCACAGGTCCCGAAATCTTCGACCAGACAGAGGGTAAGGTCGACGGCTTCATCTGCGCCGTGGGCTCGGGCGGCACCCTGGCCGGCGTCGCCGCCGCCCTGCGGGAGCGCAAACCCGAGGTGAAGATCGGCCTGGCCGACCCGCACGGCGCGGCGCTCTACAGCTGGTACAAGGACGGCGAGCTGAAGTCGGAAGGCAACTCGATCAGCGAGGGCATCGGCCAGGGCCGCGTGACCGGCAACCTCGAGGGCCTGACGATCGACCACCCCTTCCGCGTCTCGGACGAGGAAATGCTCGAGGTGCTCTATGACCTCGTCATGCACGAGGGCCTCTGCCTGGGCGGCTCGGCCGGGATCAATATCGCCGGGGCCGTGAAGCTGGCCAAGGAACTGGGTCCCGGCCACACCATCGTGACGGTGCTGTGCGACCACGGCTCCCGCTACCAGTCCAAGCTGTTCAATCCCGTCTTCCTTAAGGAAAAGGGCCTGCCGCCCCCGCCCTGGATGTAGCTTGCGACGAAGCGCGTCGGCGGCGATGTTGCCGGCGTTCCGACACTGGGGCGAGTCAGACCCCGAAAGGCGCCGACATGAGCACTCCGTCCGATCCGCTGGTCTCCACCGCCTGGCTGGCCGAACACCTCGACGCGCCGGACGTCCGGATCGTCGACGCCTCCTGGCACATGCCGGCCGCCCAGCGCGAGCCGTACAAGGAGTTCCTGGCCGCCCACATCCCGGGCGCGGTGTTCTTCGACATAGACGACATCGCCGACGAGACCAGCGACCTGCCACACATGATCCCGTCGCCGGTGAAGTTCGCCTCGCGGGTCCGGAAGATGGGCTTGGGCGACGGCTCGCGGATCGTCGTCTACGACACCACCGGCATCCTGCCCGCCGCCCGCGCCTGGTGGCACTTCCGCGCCATGGGCCACGAGGACGTCGTGGTGCTGGACGGCGGCCTTCCCAAATGGATCGCCGAGGGCCGCCCGATCGAGGACGGTCCCGCCGCCCCTCAGGAGCGTCACTTCACGCCGCGCTACCAGGCCGACATCTATCGCTCGCTGGAGCAGATGCGCGAGATCGTCGCCAGCGGCCGTGAGCAGATCATCGACGCCCGCGCCGCCGGCCGCTTCGAGGGCCGCGATCCTGAACCCCGCGCCGGCCTGCGCGGCGGCCACATGCCGGGCGCGCGCAACATCCCGCTGGCGGCGATGATCGCGCCCGACGGCACGATGCTGTCGGCCGACAAGCTGAAGACCGTGTTCGAGGCGGCCGGTATCGACATCAACAAGCCGATCGTCTCGACCTGCGGGTCGGGCATCACGGCCTCGGTCGTCGCCCTGGCCCTGGCCCGCATGGGCAAGCCGCGTTCGGCGGTCTACGACGGCTCCTGGACTGAATGGGGCGGTCTCGCCGACACTCCCGTCGCCACGGGTCCGGCCGTCTAGCGTTAAGAGTATCTTGATGGACGAAGAAACCCGCCTGATCCGCACGGGCCTGGCCAATCATACGCTGGCCAAGACGGTCAATCCGCCGATCCAGCGGGGTTCGACCGTGCTGCTGCGCGACGCGGCCTCGCTGTACGACGACGACCAGCTGACCTACGGCATCACGGGTCTGGCGACCCCGAGCGCCCTGCAAGCCGCCCTGGCCGATCTGGAAGGAGCCGAGGACGTCACGCTCTATCCGTCCGGCCTGGCCGCCATCACCGGCGCCCTGCTGGCGGTGCTGAAGGCCGGCGACGAGGTCCTGGTGGTCGACAGCGCCTACAAGCCGACCCGCCGCTTCTGTGACCGGCTGCTGGCGCGCTTCGGCGTCACCACGACCTATTACGACCCGGCCCTGGAAGCCGACGCCCTGATGGCTCTAGCCACGCCGCGCACGCGCCTGATCGTGCTGGAGGCGCCGGGCTCCCTGACCTTCGAAATGCAGGACATCCCCGCCATCGCCAAGGCCGCGAACGCGCGCGGGATCATGACCCTGATCGACAACACCTGGGCGGCCGGCTTCTACTTCAAGCCGCTGGCGCATGGCGTAACCCTCAGCGTCCAGGCCCTGACCAAGTATGTCGGCGGGCATTCCGACTGCTTCATGGGCTCGGTGGCGACGTCGGACAAGGCCGTCGCGGCGTTGTTGGACAACGCGATGTGGGACATCGGCTGGTCGGTGTCGCCCGACGACGCCTACACCATGCTGCGCGGCCTGCGCACCCTGGCCACGCGCCTGCCGCGCCACCAGGAGAACGGCCTCGCCATCGCCCGCTGGCTGCAGTCGCGGCCCGAGGTGTCGCGCGTCCTGCACCCCGCCCTGCCCGACGATCCCGGCCATGCGATCTGGAAGCGCGACTTCACCGGCGCCTGCGGCCTGTTCGGCGTGGTGCTGAAGCCTTGCACTCAAAGCGCGGCCAAGGCCTTCCTGGATAGTCTGAAACTGTTCGGCCTGGGCTTCTCGTGGGGCGGCTACGAGAGCCTTGCCCTGCACTGCGACCCGCAGCTGAAGTTCCGGACGATCCCGGTGAACCTGGAGGGGCCGCTGCTGCGCTTCCATGTGGGGCTGGAGAGCGTCGAGGACCTGAAGGCCGACCTGACGCAAGCATTCGAGGCCTTGAACGCCTGAGCCGCCTTGAAGCGTCCGCCACCACGATCAGAACTTGCAATAATCGCCGTCTCGCCTGTGATGTCGTAGCGCGAATGTCGCGTGACATTTTGCGGGGACGGTCCATGACGCCTTATCTCTTCGCGCTGTTAGTCGGCGCGGTCGCGGGCTTGCGAGCGATGACCGCGCCCGCTTCGGTCGCGTGGGCCGCCCGGCTGGGCTGGCTGCCGCTGGCGGGATGGCCGCTGGCGTGGTTGGGTGGCCTGGTCCCGGTTCTGACCTTGACCGTCCTCGCGGCGCTCGAGCTGGTCGGCGATCAATTGCCGCAAACACCCAGCCGCAAGGTTCCTCTCCAGTTCGGCACACGGATCGTCACGGGCGCCTTCAGCGGCGCGGCGCTGATGATGCCGAGCGGTCATTGGCCGCGCGGCGCGGCCATCGGCGCGGTTGGCGCGGTGATCGGGACGCTGGGCGGGGCGGAGCTCCGGGGACGTCTGGCCGCCCGTTTCGGTCAGGACCGGCCGGCGGCGCTGATCGAGGACGCCGTCGCCATCGGCGGCGCGCTGGTGATCGTGGTCCTGGCCCGATGAGCGCGGCGCAGCGCTTCGACGCCATCATCATCGGCGCCGGCCAGGCGGGACCGTCTCTGGCCGGACGCCTGACCGCCGCGGGCCAATCCGTGGCCATGGTCGAGCGCAAGGACTTCGGCGGCACCTGCGTGAACACAGGCTGCATGCCGACGAAGACCCTAGTCGCCAGCGCGTATGCGGCGCATCTGGCGCGCCGCGCGGCCGACTATGGCGTCCTGCTGGAAGGCCCCGTCGGCGTCGACATGAAACGGGTCTGGGCGCGACAGCAGACCGTGGTGAAGAACGCGCGCGGCGGGGTCGAGAACTGGCTGCGCGGCATGACGGGTTGTACGGTCATCCAAGGCCACGCTCGGTTCGAAAGCGCCGACACCGTGCGGGTCGGCGACGATCTGCTGACCGCGCCCAGGATCTTCCTGAACGTCGGCGGCCGCGCCAACGTCCCGGACATGCCCGGCGTCGAGGACGTCCCCTACCTGACCAATGTCGGCATGATGCGGGTCGACACCCTGCCCGAGCACCTGGTGATCGTCGGCGGCAGCTACATCGGGCTGGAATTCGCCCAGATGTTCCGGCGCTTCGGCAGCCAGGTGACGATCGTCGAGATGGGGCCGCGCCT
>JAYRLX010000562.1:0-1790 GCA_041905125.1 Caulobacter sp.
ATACTCCCTGGGCCAGCTAAACCCTCCGCTGCCGGAGAACGACGAATACTGGAGCGCGCCGCGGGCGAGCGTGATGGGCAACGTTATTCTTAAGAAAAACGCCAGTATATGGTGGGGCGCGGTGGCTCGCGGCGACAACGATCCGATCACGATCGGCGAGAACAGCAATATCCAAGACGGTTCGGTTCTTCACACTGATCTTGGCTCGCCGCTGACCATCGGCGCGAACGTGACCATTGGTCACATGGTGATGTTGCACGGCTGCACGATCGGTGACGGCTCGTTGATCGGTATCGGGGCGATCGTGCTGAACGGCGCCAAAATCGGAAAGAACTGCTTGATCGGCGCCGGCGCGCTGATCACCGAGGGCAAGGAGATTCCCGACAATTCGATGGTGGTCGGCGCGCCGGGCAAGGTGGTGCGCGAGATCAGCGAACAGCACGCGCTGATCCTGCAGGCCTCGGCCCTGCATTATGTCGAGAACTGGAAGCGCTACGCGCGCGACCTGCAGCCGGTCGACGCCTAACAATCAAAGCCAGAAACGAACGCCGTGGGAGCGCCGCCTGCCGCTTGGGGGATCGCAAGGCGGCGCTCCCGCTTCCCGCGTGGGAAGGGCCGAACGCGGGAAGGGACCCACCCTGCTGGAGGCGTCTTCCGCAAGGCAGGACGGTGCGCCGTACTGCGCTCCGTTCATCCATGGATTGTATATAACATGGTCCGAGTAGAGTTAAAATGCGAGACTCGCGTTTTCCGGGTCTAGACGTTCCCTAGCGGCACATCTTGCGCCGCGGCCAAAGCCGGATCACTCTCTCCTTAACAACGATAACCTTCGAGGGAGGGCGTCCGGGCCATGGCCAGTGAACGCTATGATTACGTCGTCATCGGCGCCGGATCGGCCGGCTGCGTGCTGGCCGCGCGCTTGACCGAGGACCCCAGCGTCAAGGTCCTGCTGCTGGAGGCCGGCGGCAAGAACACCTCGGTGCTGGTCAAGATGCCGGCCGGGGTCGGCGAACTGATCAAGGCCAAGGGCGAGCAGAACTGGGGCTTCTGGACCGAGGCCGAGCCCCATCTCGACAACCGCAAGCTCTGGTGGCCGCGCGGCAAGGGCCTGGGCGGCTCGTCGGCGATCAATGGCATGATCTATATCCGCGGCCACGCCCGCGACTACGACCAGTGGCGGCAGATGGGCCTGACCGGCTGGTCCTATGCCGAGGTGCTGCCGTACTTCAAGCGCTCGGAGACCCACCACGGCGGCGGCGACGCCTACCATGGCGACAAGGGCCCGCTGCACGTGTCGAAGGGCGAGTCCGACAGCCCGTTCTACACCGCCCTGGTCGAGGCGGGCCGCCAGGCCGGCCACAAGACGACCAAGGACTTCAACGGCTTCCAGCAGGAGGGCTTCGGGCCCTACGACCTGACGATCCGCGACGGCAAACGCTGGAGCGCGGCCATGGCCTATCTCAGCCAAGCCCTGTCGCGTCCGAACCTGACCTGCGTCACCGAGGCTCGCACGACCCGGATCCTGATCGAAAAGCGCCGCGCCGTCGGCGTCGAGTACGTCGTCGGCAAGGGCGGCGAGCGCAAGACCGCCTATGCCGACGCCGAGGTGCTGCTGAGCGCCGGCGCTGTGCAGTCGCCGCACATCCTGCAGCTGTCGGGCGTCGGCGCGCCGGACGACCTCAAGGCCCAAGGCATCGCGGTCGCCCATGAGTCCAAGGGCGTGGGCGCCAACCTGCAGGATCACCTGGACGTCTGCGTCTCGTGGACCGCCAAGAACCTGAAGACCGCCT
>JAYRLX010000563.1:0-1787 GCA_041905125.1 Caulobacter sp.
CGCCAGCGCGACCTCGGCGACCAAGCCCCGGATCATGCTGCACATCGCCCAGCCCGAGAACGTCGAGCCCTGGTTCGCGGCGGCCGCCAAGGCCGGCGTCACCGACTTCGACCTGATCGGGATCAGCTACTACAGCAAGTGGTCCAAGCGCTCGATGGCGGAGCTGGGTCAGACCATCAACCGACTGCGCCATACCTATTCGGCGGACGTCCTGGTGGTCGAGACGGCCTATCCGTTCACCACCGACGGCGCGGACGCCTCGCCCAACCTGCTGGGCGAGGACTCGCTGATCGCCGGCTATACGGCGACCCCCGCGGGGCAGAAGAAGTACCTGACCGACCTGACCCAGCTGGTCTTCGCCAATGGCGGGGTCGGGGTCGTCTATTGGGAGCCGGCGTGGCTCTCGACCCAGTGCAAGACCCGCTGGGGCGTCGGCTCGAACTGGGAAAACGCGGCGCTGTTCGACTTCAAGGGCCAGGCGCTGGAAGGCGTCGATTGGCTGAAGACTCCGTACGTCATGCCGGTGGACGTGACCTTCCGGGTCGCGGCCCACGGGGAGGCGAGGCGCTTCATCGACGGCGACTTCCTGGGCGGCGTCGGACCTCGCCCGATGACGCTGGAGAACGGCGCGTGGACCTACCGCACGCGACTGATGCCGGGCGTCTCGGTGACGGCCGCCACGGCGACCGAGGCCTCGGCGGTGGCGGACGCGCAGGCCAAGAGCGCGGCGGTCGGCAAGCGCGCTTCTGTCATTCCGCTCGACTGATGGAACCAATCCGGTTGTCATGTCGGATTGATATGATAATTAGCCGCTCAAACTCGTTCTGATCCCGAGGGCAGTCCCGCCGAACGAAGCGTGGCGCCGCTCCTCCAGGGGGGAAACCATGACTCGTCATCCCATGCTCTTCGCCGCCGCCAGCGGCTTCGCCATGCTCATGGCCGCCGGCGCGCACGCTCAAACCACCCCCGCGCCGGCCAGCGACGCCGCCCAGGTCGAGGAGGTCGTCGTCACCGGCGTCCGCAAGAGCCTGCGCGACGCGCTCGCCGTGAAGCAGGGCTCGGACAAGGTCGTCGAGGCCATCTCGGCCAAGGACATCGGCGTCCTGCCCGACGTGACCATCGCCGAGTCGATCGCCCGCCTGCCGGGCGTCAACGCCACCCGCGACCGCGGCAACGACAGCCAGGCGGTGGTCCGCGGCCTGGGCGCTCGCCTGGTGCTCGGCACCATCAACAACCGCGAAGTCGCCTCGACCGAGCCGGACCGCAACGTCCGCTGGGAAATCTATCCGTCGGAAGTCGTCTCGGGCGTCGAGGTCTACAAGTCGCAGTCGGCCGACCTGATCGCCGGCGGCGTCGCCGCGACGATCAACATCAACACGATCGCCCCGCTGGACTACCGCGGCCCGGCCTTCGTGCTGCGCGCCGGTCCCGTCTTCTATGACGGCGGCAAGGACATCCCGAACTACGGCACGACCGGCTATCGGGGCTCGGGCTCGTTCGTCCACAAGATCAACGACGACTTGGCCATCGTCCTGGGCGCGACCGCCCAGCGCCAGAAGAACGGCTATGGCTCGTTCACGGGCTGGGGCTACAACGATTCCAGCGCGCGTCCGCCGGCCGGCGCCAGCGACTACACCAGCGACCTGAACCGTGACGGCAAGCTGGACGCCACGCCCTGGGGCGCCCAGATGTCGGCCAGCCGCATCGACCAGAAGCGCAAGGGCGTCTCGGGTGGCCTGCAGTACAAGCCGACCGACCACTTCGAGCTGAAGGCCGACGCCCTCTAT
>JAYRLX010000118.1:0-9916 GCA_041905125.1 Caulobacter sp.
TGGGAGAGAGCGCCCTACCCGGCGTCCTTCAGCCGGCGCCGTACTCGGATCGGAGCCGGAGCTTGTCGATCTTCCCGGTGGCCGCCAGGGGCATGCGCGGCAACCGGTAGACGGCGTCGGGAAGCCACCAGTTGGCCACCCGGCCTCGCAAGGCGTCCAACAGCGCCTCGTCGCTGACATCGCCCTGCGCCTCCACCAGGAGGATCGGGCGCTCGCCCCATTTGGGATGGGAGCGCCCGATCACCGCCGCCTGGGAGACTTCCGGCAAGGCGCAGACGATAGCTTCGATCTCGGCCGGATTGATCCACTCGCCGCCGGACTTGATCAGGTCCTTGGACCGGCCCGTGATGATCAGGGCGCCGTCGTCGTCGATGCGCGCCAGATCGCCCGTGGCGAACCAGCCCTGCGCGTCCGTCGCGAGCGCCTCCTGCCCGAAATAGCGCGCGACGACCGAGGCGCCGCGCACCCGAAGATGACCCTCGACGCCACGCTGCCGCGGCAGGGCCGCGCCTTCGGCGTCGGTGAGCAGCAGGTCCACCCCGACCGCCGGCCGCCCCGCCACCGCGGCGTCCCCCGGCGCGGACAAGGGCGCCAGGACACCGCAAGGCGACAGTTCGGTCATGCCCCAGCTGGTCTGCACGCGCACGCCCAGCCGCTGCTCGAGCCGCGCCATCAGCGCGGGCGGCATCGGCGCGCCGCCGACGATGATCCGTTTCAGCGACGGGAGCGCCTGCCCTGTGGCCTCGACATGATCCATCAGTCCGGACCAGACCGTGGGAACGCCGACGGCGATCGTGACCCCTTCGGCCGCGATCAGCCGCGCCAGGCTCGCACCATCGGTGTTGCGGCCCGGCAGGACCAGCTTCGCGCCGACGGCCGGCGCCGCGAACGGCAGCCCCCACGCATTGGCGTGGAACATCGGCACCACGGCCAGCACCGCGTCGGCGCCGGAAATGGCCATGCCGTCCGCCTGCAAGATCCTCAAGGTGTGCAGGTAGCTGGAGCGGTGCGTGTAGGTCACCCCCTTGGGCGCGCCCGTGGTGCCGGAGGTGAAACACAGGCCGCAGGGCGCCGTCTCCTCGAACTGGCCCCAAGCCGCGCGTCTCGTCTCGGCGTCGATCATCGGCGCCAGCGCCTCGCCGCCCTCCGCCTCGCCGTCGATGATCAGCAGGCGCGTCAGGTGGGGCGCGAGATCCTTGATGTTGCTCGCCAAGGCGGCCAGGTCGGCCGAGGCGATCACGATCCTCGCCTCCGATTGGACGACCATCGCCGCCAGTTGCTCGGCCGTCAGGCGCGGGTTCAGGGTGTGGCAGACCGCGCCCATGCCCATGATCGCGAACCAGGCCTCGACATGGGCCTGGCTGTTCCAGGCCAGGGTCGCGACGCGGTCGCCGCCGCGCACGCCCAACGCCTCAAGCACCGCCGAGACCCGCCGCGCGCGATCCTGAAGATCGGCGTAGCCCGCGCGGTCGATCCGTCCGTCCTCATGCGCCGTCGCCACCTGGGCGTTTGGCGACCACTTGGCGGCGTGGTCCAGAAACTTGTCGAGCGTCAGGGAAAAGGCCTGCATCTCGCCGTCGATTATCGGCACTGAGGAACTCCAGGGGGCAGCGGGGGCGAGATGACGCCGACATTCACGAACCACGGCGTGTCGCCCTGGGCCCGTCGGCGGCACACCACGGCTTCGTTCAGGGCGTACATGCCCGGTCGCAGGCGCTCTCCAGCGCGAGGCTCGTCGGCGAAGGCCATGTAGGCGCGCTCGGCGCCATAGGGTCTCCAGGCCGGCGCGTCGGCGGCGGCCGGGACGCCGCTCCTCGCAAAGGCGGTCCAGTAGCCGATCATCGCCGCCGAGAGCCTGGCCTCGCCGGACGTATCGGGGATCTTCGGCCAAGCCGGCGGCGTGCTCGCCGCCGTGCCGAAGACATAGGGCAGTTCGGAGGCGTGGAAGCCATGCAGGCCGGCGGCGTCGGCGGCCGGATAGCCGTGATCGAAGTAGTACAGGTACCCGGGCGCGCCGACGGCCGTCTGCTTGGCGACCAGCCGCTCGGCCGTCCAGCCGTAGAGGGCGTCGCGCGGCGCCAGCAGCACGCTTTCAGGCACGTTGTCGGACGGATAGAGCTTGAGGAAATCGTCGGCCAGGTCGCCGTAGCGCGCCCGAATCTCCTTTTCGTAGGTCGCCGCGTCGGCCGGCGGCGGGGGGGCCAGGATCCGCAACGATCGGATTTCGCCGCTGTTGAAGCCGGCCAGGATCGGCACGCGCGCCTGTTCTCCAGCGTCGAACGTCTCGACAAGCTGCTTGGGCAAGACCTTGCCGTCGACGGCGCCGAAGGTCTGGAAGCCGGCCATCAGGGCCGAGGTGGTGATCGCCTCGGCGTCCATGGCCCGCAGATCAGCCAGGCTCTTGGCGCCCAGCTTCGCCGCGGTCGTCGCGCCCACGGTCTCGGCCGGCGCGAGGCCGAATTTCCGCTCGCGCAGCAGCGGCGTGGAGATCATGTAGGCGCTCTGGGCGATGGCCTTGTGGAACAGCCCGCGGGCGAGCGGCGAGGCCATCAGGTACATGACGCTGAGGCCGCCGGCGGATTCGCCCGCGATCGTCACATTGGCCGGATCGCCGCCGAAGGCCGCGATATTGCGCTGGACCCACTTGAGCGCCGCGATCTGGTCCAGGAGGCCATAGTTGCCCGAAACGTGGTCTGGAGACTCGGCGCTGAGCTCGGGGTGAGCGAGATAGCCCAGCACGCCCAGACGATAGTTGATCGACACCACGAGAACGCCCTGCTTGGCCAGGGCCGCGCCGTCATAGAGGCTCTCGCTGCTGGAGCCGCCGATCAGCGAGCCGCCGTGGATCCAGACCAGCACCGGCGCTTTCCTGGCGTTGTCCGGCGTCCAGATGTTCAGCGACAGGCAGTCTTCGCTGAACGCCTTCAGCGGCGAGGCGTAGATGCTGCCGGCGCGCGGCTTGGGCTGCCAGCAGGCCGGGCCGAAATCGACCGCATCGCGCACGCCCGCCCAGGTCGGAGCCTCTGCCGGCGGCTTCCACCGCAGGGGCCCCACGGGCGCCGCCGCATAGGGGACGCCCTTGAACACCCGCAGGCCGTCCGCCTCGACGCCGCGAACAGCGCCGGCCGGCGCGCGGACGACGGGCTGGTCAGCCCGAACGACGGCCGGCGCTCCCGCCAGGACCGCGAGGGCCAGGGCGAAGACCGATCCCAGGGCGCGCTTGCTCATCGCCCCCTCCTAGAACGCATAGCCAAGACGCACGCCCGCCGTGCGCGGTCGCATGGTGGCGAAACGGCTGGCGAGGAAAGCCTCGGGATGGACGTAGGTGATCGAGTGATCGTCGAAGAGGTTCTCGACATAGGCCCCGATGGTCGTCTGGCCCATGGCCACGGCGAAGGTGGCGTTGACGTTCTGGTACGAGTCCGTGAACCCGTAGGTGGGGCTGGTCGCCGTGGGCTGGCCCGGCACGTGGGGGAACGAGCCGGGATATGAGCCGACGTGCTGCAGCACCACCGACAGGTTGGCCTTGGCGTTCGGCGTCAGGTCCCAGCCGTAGTTGACGAACAGGGCGCCCTGCGCCTTCGGCGAGGCGAGCCGCGCGCCCACCACCGCGCCCGAGATCGCGGCCTCCGCCGGGCTCAGTTCGGTGACCTTGGCCTCGTTCAGCGATCCGTTCAGGCCGATCGTGAGGCCCTTGGTCGGGTAGGCCAGGAGCTCGAACTCGATCCCCTTGCTGCGCGCCGCGCCGATGTTGGTGGCGAACTGAACACTGTCGGAGACGCGGTTGGCCTGGACCTGGATATTGCTCCAGTCGATCAGATAGACCGCGACGTTGGCCGCCAGCCGACCGTTCAGGAAGCGTCCCTTGGCCCCGAGCTCGTAATTGACGAGATCGTCCGAGGACGCGCCGTTCGGGATGATCAGATCGCTGGGATTGACCAGGCTGGGCCGGCCCGCGAAGGCGTTGACCACGGGCGTTCGGAAGCCGGTCGAGACCGTGGCGTAGGTCGTCAGCGCCGACGATGGCTTGTACGACAAGCTGACCTTGAACGACGGCTTGCTGCCCGTGGCCTTGACGCCCGTCGCCGCCGCGATGGGAACCAGCGTCAGCGGTCCTCGTATCCCCAGCAGGGCGTTGGTCAGATAGGCGCTGTTGTAGCCGCCGGCCTCCGTGAAGCCCTGGGAGTCGACCTTGCCGTAGCGAACGCCGCCCGTCGCCCAGACCTTGTCCGTGAAGTGATAGGTCAGCTGCCCGAACGCCGCCTTCTCGTGCGACAGGAAGTGGGTGTACTGGCGCTGATAGTATTCGTCCGGCAGGCCGGTGATGCCGCGCGCCGTCAGGAAGGCCGGATTGGACCGGTAGAAGTAGTCCACGTCCAGGCGGCGATCGAGGTAGAAGCCGCCGACCACCCAGTCGACCTTGCCGCCGGGATCGGACGCCAGGCGCGCCTCCTCGACGAAGGTCTTCTGGAAGCCGCCCGCATCCAGGGCGAAGGCGATGGCGCCGCCGAACGTGCCGGCCAGATCGACGAAGAACTTCTGGTCGAACTTGGAATAGGTCGACGAGCTGGTCAGGCGCGCGCCATCGAACTGGTAGTCGATCGTGACGTTGTGGGTGCGCAGCTTGCCGACGAACAGGTCCGGCCGATCGGAGATCCGCTTCTCGCGGCCCAGGGCCGGGCTGATCATCGACGAGTCCCTGGGGTTGCTGTCCTCGTAGGAGAACAGCGCCTTCACCGACAGGCGCTCGTTCGGCTTCCAGAGCAGGTTCGCGCGGCCGCCCCAGTCGACCAGCGTGTTCGAGTTGTGGACCTTGGTGCCGACGTTATCGAGATAGCCTTCCTCGTGCCGGTAGAAGCCGACGACGCGCAGCGCCAGCTTGTCCTCGACGATCGGCAGGTTGAGCATGCCGTTGTAGCGCTGGCGCAGCGAGTCGGAGCCGGTCAGGCCGTAGTCGACCAGGGCCGCGCCCTCGCGGCTCGACAGGTTCGGCGCCTTGGTCAGGATGCGCAGCGCGCCCGACAGCGAGCCCGAGCCGAACAGCGTGCCTTGCGGACCGCGTAGGAACTCGACCCGCTCGACGTCGAACAGGTTGGGATCCAGGACGGTGGTGTTGCCGATGGTCGAGATCGGCAGCTCGTCGATATAGACCGCGACCGTGCTCTGCAGGTTGGCGCCGTAGCCGTTGGTGGCGACGCCGCGCGCCGTGAAGTTGTTGAAGTTGGCGGTGGCCCGGTTCAGCACCACGCCCGGCGTCTGGCGCGCCAGGCCCTCATAGCCGACGATGCCCTTGGCGGTCAGCTCCTTCTGGTCGAAGGCGGTGACGCTGAGCGGCACGTCCTGGAGCTTCTCCGGACGGCGGGTGGCGGTGACGACGACTTCTCCCACCAGTTCGGCGTCCTTGCGGTCGCCCCTCCCCTGCTCTCCCGCGCCAGCCACCTGGGCCAGCGCCGGCGTTGTCGAAAACGCGACGAGCGCGACGGCGCAAGCCGACGCCAACAGCCCTGCCTTCATGACGTTCACTCCCCAGACGCGTCGATCGTTCCGCCGTCGACGTCGTGGCCGCACGGTGGCGACGAACCGTCCGGCTGTCAACACTCACTCTCGTGAGTGTGAATGTTGACGAGCGAGGACGATTGACGTCATCCTCAAGGCGAGCCAAGCCCGAGAACGGGCGTCCGGGAGGAAACCTTGAACGATCTCGCGCGCACCAGCGACGCGGCCGCGGCCGCGCGCTCAGACCGTCCCCTCCCCATCCCGGACCGCAGGGCCTGGGTGGTTCTGGCCATGCTTTGGTTCGTCTACGTCCTGAACTTCCTGGACCGTCAGCTGATGTCGATCCTGGCCAAGCCGATCCAGGACACGCTGAACGTCACCGACGGCCAACTTGGGCTGATCGGCGGCCTCTACTTCGCGATGTTCTACTGCTTCATCGCCATACCGGTCGGTTGGCTGGCCGATCGCACCAATCGCGTCGCGGTGCTCAGCCTGGCCTGCGGGATCTGGAGCGCGGCGACCGTGGCCTGCGGCCTGTCGCGCAGCTATGGCGAATTCGCCTTCGCGCGCATGACGGTCGGCTTCGGCGAAGCCGGCGGCGTGCCGCCGTCCTACGCGATCATCACCGACTATTTCCCGCCGGGCCGCCGCGGCACGGCGCTGGGGATCTACAATCTGGGGCCGCCGGTGGGCGCGGCTCTGGGCATCGCCTTTGGCGGCGCGATCGCGGCGGCGTTCAACTGGCGCTACGCCTTCATCGTCCTGGGCCTTGTCGGCCTGATCGCCGCGGCGGTCCTGCCCTTGCTGGTCAAGGAGCCCAGGCGCGGCGCGCTGGATGGCGCCGGCGCCAAGCCGGAAAAGGCCGCCTTCTGGCCGACGTTGCGCATGTTCTTCTCGCGCCCGACCCTGATGCTGGCGGCCCTGGGCAGCGGCGCGACCCAGTTCGTGACCTATGGCCTCGGAAACTTCACGACCCTGTTCCTGATGCGCGAGAAAGGCATGACGCTCAGCGAGGTGGCCGTCTGGTACGCGCTGGTTGTCGGGGTCGGCATGAGCGCGGGCATCTACGTCTCGGGTCGGGTGATCGACCACTTCACGCGCAAGTCCAAGCTGGTCTACGCCATGGCTCCGGTGATTTCCCTAAGCTTGGCGATCCCCTTCTACATCGGCTTCGTCTGGGCGCCGACCTGGCCGTTGGCCCTGGCCTTCCTGATCGGCCCGACCTTCCTCAACTACTTCTACCTGTCGTCGGCGGTGGCGCTGGTGCAGGAGGAGGTGCGCCCCGAGCAGCGCGTGATGTCCGGAGCCTTGTTGCTGCTGGTGATGAACTTCATCGGCCTGGGCCTTGGCCCGACCTATGTCGGCGCGGCCAGCGACTTCTTCCGCGCCAGCCATCCGCACAACTCGCTGCAGATGGCGCTGTTCACGCTGGTTCCGGTCTACGTCGTGGCGATCGGCCTGTTCCTCTGGCTGGCGAGGATCTTCCGCAGGACGGAGGCGCGCCAGGCCGCCTGACGCCCTACCCCTTCAGCGCGATGAAGCCCGCGGCCATGAAGCGGGCGATCCGCTTCTTGATCGCCGGGAAGTCGTCCGAGTGGCAAAGGCCGCCCGACAGCCGGTCGATCCGGCCGGTCCGCGCCAGGGTGTTCATCAGCGCGCCCGACACGAAGTGATAGCCCCAGAAGATCTCCTCGTCGGCGTAGTCCGGCAGGGCGCGCTTGAGGATGCCGACCAGCTTCAGCACCACCGGGTCGAAGTGCTCGTCCATCAGCGCCGCGCCCTCGGGCGTGTTGCTGACCCGCGCGCAGAACGCGGCGTAGTTCATCCAGTGCTCGCCGCCCTCGTAGTAGAGATCGAGATCCGTATCGAGGAAGGCGTGCAGCGCGCCCTCGACCGTGGGCTTGTCGCCGGCCGCCTGCTCATACTGCTCCAGGGCGATCATGCGTCGGCCTGACGTCACGCCCGCGCGGCGAGCGAACACCGCCTCGAACAGGTTGGTCTTGTCCTTGAAATAGTAGTTGAGAAGCGTGGTGTGGATGCCGACCCTCTGGGCGACATCGCGCAGGGTCACGCCATAGAGGCCATTCTGCGAGAACAGATATTCGGCCGCGTCCAGGATCTGCTCCAGGCTCTGGGCGCGCTGCTCGGCTTTCGTCCGCCTCGCCTTGCTCTCTCCCGCCAAGCCGTCCTCCTCGTCGCTCCCGTACGTTGGGTAGTAGGGCGCGGCGCGCGCCTGTCAATCGTCCGCGTCACAGTCGACATCGCGCGGCTACGACCACGTGACCGAACAATGGTCATTGACGTACCGGCATCGATATCACAACACTCACTCTTGTGAGAATGAGCGTTACAGACTCATTCAACGGGAGGGATCGCATCATGAAAATCGGGCTTATGGGCGCGTCGGGCGCCGCGCTGCTGATGGGACTGGCGGGTCTAGGCGCACCAGCCCTGGCCCAGGAACGGTCGGGCCAGGAGCCGTCCACGCAAGTCGAGGAAATCGTCGTCACGGGATCGAACATCCGGGGCTCGGCGCTGGACGCCGCTCTCCCCGTCGAGGTCTATTCGCAGGCCGACCTTGAGAAGCAGGGCTCGCCCACCGCTCTGGAATTCGCCAAGAGCCTGACCATTTCGGGCCCGACGACTGGCGAGTCCTACTACTTCGGCGGCCCGGCCCTTGTCGGTTCGGTGAACTACAATCTGCGCGGCCTCGGGGCCGACAAGACGCTGGTGCTGCTGAACGGCCGGCGGATGAACCAAAATACGGCCAACGTCCCGTCGATCGCCCTGGCGCGCACCGAGGTGCTGAAGGACGGCGCGGCGGTGATCTATGGCGCGGACGCCACCGGCGGCGTCGTCAACTTCATCACCCGCGAGAAGTTCGTCGGCCTGGAAGCTCAAGGCCAGTACAAGCACATCAGGGGCTCGAAGGGCGACTATTCGGTCGGCGTGATGGGCGGGGTCGGCGAGGACCGGGTCAATCTCCTGGTCTCGGCCGAATACGAGCATCGCTCGCGCCTCAACACGATGGAACGCGACTTCACCAAGGCGTCGCTGAACCCGGTCACGGGTTACAACCCCGCGCCGTGGTCGACCCTGACCAACCTCACGGGCTGGATCCCGCGCGGCGCTCTTCCAGCCACGCCCAGCGCCACCGATGTCGGCGAGTGGGGGCCCGCCATCGGGGGCATCGTGTCGGACTTCACCCCCGCCAGCTGCGCGGCGGTCGGCGGCCGCTACGACAACGCCTATACCTGCGCCTACAACTACATTCCGTACTACCGGCTGGTCGAGAACCAGGACACCTATCGGCTCTACGCCCAGCTGAAGGCGCGGATCACCGATACGATGAAGTTCCACATGGACGCCTCGTACGGCAAGGTGACCCTGCCGCAGGTGATGGGCTCGCCCGCCCAGCCCGTCGCGCGGGGACCGGCGCTGGCCACCGGCGCGGTCAACCAGTTCTACGTGCCGATCTCCAATCCGTTCGCGGCCGAGTTCGCCGCCAAGAACGGCATCGTCGGCGCCCAGGGCTTCACGCCGGTGACCTACCGGCTGTTCGGCCACGGCGGCAATCCCTACTATTCGAGCGGCGACGGCTTCGGCGTGGCGGACCGCATCGACAACAAGGTCTGGCGCGTCTCGGCGGGCCTGACCGGCGAGTTCGGGGACCTGGCGCCGTTCGCCAAGCAGGTCGGCTACGACTTCGCCCTGACCTATAACGACGCCTACAACTACAACACCCACGCCGACACCATCGGCTATCGTCTGCAGGAGGCGCTGAACGGCTTCGGCGGCCCCAACTGCCACGCGACGGACCTGGATCCCAGCCGCTTCGGAACGCAGAACGCCGCGGCCGCCGGCAAGAACGGCTGCCAGTACTGGAACCCCTTCTCGAGTTCGTTCAAGGGCCAGCCCGTTCGCGGCCTGGCCAATCCGAACTATGTCGCCGGCAAGGAGAATCCCGAGGACCTGGCGCTGTGGATGTTCGACCCGCGCGCGGTCGAGACCCTCAGCCACAACTTCACGGCGGACCTGGTCTTCAACGGTCGCTCGGGCGTCCATCTGCCTGGCGGCGAGATCGGCTGGGCGCTCGGCGCCCAGTACCGCACGCTGGCCAACCGCGTGAACGTGCCCAGCGCGTTCAACAACGGCTCGATCCCGTGCGAGTGGCCCAACAACACCACCAGCGCCAACGGCGCCGGCTCGGGCAATCTCAGCCCGACGCCCCTCCCGACCACTGATCCGAACTTCCGGGGCTGCACGCCGGACGCGCCGGGGCCATTCGTCCTCTTCGCCCCGACCCTGCCCAGCCAGGCCGAGCAGAGCCAGTACTCGCTGTTCGGCGAGCTGCAGGTTCCGCTTTTCTCGAACGTCGACATCCAGCTGGCGGCCCGCCGCGAGCGCTTCTCCAACGACC
>JAYRLX010000564.1:0-1779 GCA_041905125.1 Caulobacter sp.
AGCGTTATCGCGGCATCGAGTGGGGCAAGAGCGACTTCGCCCTGCTGACCAGCCGTTGGTGGCAGACCCGCAAGGAAAAGCGCATCGCCATCGACCCCAGCAAGCCGGGCGCGGGCCGGGTGCTGGTCGAGCGCAACTACCAGGACCGCTACAACGATCCGGGCCGGCCGGTGACCCGTCGCGACGCGCGCGGCGAGTCGCTGCTGCACTTCACGCCGGACGGCAAGGCGGTGTTCGTGTTCGGCGACGGCGCCTCGGCCAAGGGCGAGTTCCCGTTCGTGGGCCGCATGGCCCTGGCCGACGGCAAGACCACCAAGCTGTGGGAAGCCCAGGCGCCGTACTACGAGGCCCCGGTCGCCCTGGCCGACGAGGCCGGTAAGACGGTGATCACGCGCCGCGAAAGCGCCAAGGACGCGCCGAACTACTTCACCCACGCGGTGGCCAAGGGCGCCAAGGCCAAGGCGCTGACCAGCTTCCCTGACCGCGCGCCGCAGTTCGCCGGCGTCAGCAAGCAGACCATCACCTACAAGCGCGCCGACGGCGTGACCTTGTCGGGCGTGCTGTATCTGCCGGCTGGCTACGACAAGGCCAAGGACGGTCCTCTACCCCTCCTGATGTGGGCCTATCCGGCCGAGTTCACCGACGCGACCGTCGCTAGCCAGACGGTGGACGAGGGCAACCGCTTCACGCGTCCGGGCGGCATCAGCCACCTGTTCCTGCTGACCCAGGGCTACGCGATCCTCGACAACCCGGCCTTCCCGATCATCGGCCGCAACGGCGCCGAGCCGAACGACACCTATGTCGAGCAGCTGGTCGCCGACGCCCAGGCGGCCGTCGACGCGGTCGTCGCCCTGGGCGTGGCCGATCGCGACCGGATCGCCGTGGGCGGCCACAGCTATGGCGCGTTCATGACGGCCAACCTGCTGGCCCACACGCGTCTGTTCCGAGCCGGTATCGCCCGCTCGGGCGCCTACAACCGCACCCTGACGCCGTTCGGCTTCCAGGCCGAGCAGCGCACCTACTGGGAGGCGACCGACACCTATACGAAGATGAGCCCGTTCACCTACGCGCCGAACATCAAGGACCCGATCCTGCTGATCCACGGCGAGGCGGACGACAACCAGGGCACCTTCCCGATCCAGAGCGAGCGCTTCTACGCGGCGCTGAAGGGCGCGGGCGCCACCGTGCGCTACGTGACCTTGCCTAACGAGCCGCACGGCTACCGGGCGATGGAGTCGACCAAGCACACCCTTTGGGAAATGGTCGAGTGGATGAACAAGTACGTGAAGAACGCGCCTAAACGCGACGCGAAGTAGACTCGGCGGGCGGAGGCGGTCCCGGGGTGTCATGGCTCCCCAGGCCCCCCCCCGCGCCAATATGCCGCGCCGATTCCGCGGCCTGGTGTGGTTCGACCGGATCGCCCGCCTTCGCCGCCGGTGGCAATGTCGGCGCCGGGAGACACCACCATGAGCCGAACAACCGCGCATCGCGCCTTCCGGCGAACGATGAACCTGATCGCCGGGGGCAAATCCCTGGCGCTGGCGCTGAAGGCCATCGTCCAGGCCGTGGAGGCCGAGGACCCCGAGATCCTGTGCAGCATTCTGCTGCTCGACGCCGAGCGTCGCCGCTTGACCATGGGCGCCGCGCCCAGCCTGCCCGACATCTACAACAAGGCGATAGAAGGCGTTGAGATCGGCCCTTCGGTGGGCTCGTGCGGCACGGCGGCCTATCTGGGGCGCCGGGTGACCGTCGACGACATCCAGTCGAGCCCGCTCTGGG
>JAYRLX010000119.1:0-9493 GCA_041905125.1 Caulobacter sp.
CGGGTGACGAAGGCCACGCTCAGTCTTCGGCGAACTTCGCGAACATGCCCAGGTGTTGGAACACCGCCCGCAGGAAGGCCTCCTCGCCGCCCAGTATTTCCTTGAGGTGCGCGAACTGCTTGAAGCCGATCATCTCGGCCAGGCCGTGGCCCGCGCACCAGCCGGCGATGGTGGCCAGCTCCAGGTCGATATCGGCTAGGGGGCTCTTGGACTGCTCGGCCAGAGTGTCGCGCACCTGGCAGTAGGCGCCGCCTTCCTTCAACTGGTCGGGCAGGGCGTCCTTGTCGCGCGAGCAGTCGTACATCACGCGATAGATCGCGGGGTTGTCGCGGGCGAAGCAGACATAGGCGACGCCCAGATTGGTCATGCGCTCGCCCGGGTCGGTGGTCAGGGCGCGCGCCTTCGAAAGCGCCTGGTCCAGCTCGACCCAGCCTTCGTGCGCCACGGCTTCGAGCAGCTCGGCCTTGTCCTTGAAGTGGTGATAGGGCGCGGCGGGGCTGACGCCGGCCTCCCTGGCCACCGCTCGCAGCGATAGGGCGGCGGGCCCGTCGGTCT
Source organism: Caulobacter sp. (assembly GCA_041905125.1). Classification (GTDB taxonomy): domain Bacteria; phylum Pseudomonadota; class Alphaproteobacteria; order Caulobacterales; family Caulobacteraceae; genus Caulobacter. Next base: position 556 of record JAYRLX010000119.1, read on the forward strand.
CGAGAATCTTGCGCGCGGCGTCGACCAGCGCGCGGCTGAGATCGCCGTGGTGATAGGGGCGGGATTCGACGGTGGCGGTGGTCATCGGCCTCACTCTAACCATAGCTTTCTAAAATTTCATCCAAACGCTGTAAAGATCATCTTGACGGCGTTTAGATTTGCGCTATCTAAGCACTGTCCAGATTGGCCTGGCCCCAGCGGCCGCCGGTCGCTCGCCGTGAGCAAGGACGAAAAACGCATGAGGGGCTACCGATATGCTTCGTTACGTAAACGCCTTTGAGAACGCCTTCGACCGCCTGGCGGGAGGCTATTTCCTAGTCATCGCCCTGGCCGTTGCGGCCGCTGTCGCCGGCGTCGTCCTGTAAGCGAACCGTTCGCGATCGGCGGGTGGCCTGCGGGCCCCCGCCGCCGCGTCGTCTGGCCTCGAGGCGCTACGCCTTGAAGCGCTCCGCATAGGGAGCTAACCAGACTAGGACGCGTTTGGCCTTCGACGCCGCCCATCGCGCGTCGCAGGCGAATTCCCAATGTTCCAGACTTCCAAGCGGCCATGAGCGTCGCCTTCACCAAAGAGGGCGACAGCGAGGCCTTCGCGGCCGATCTGCCCGACCGTCCGGTCTCTCCGCACCCCAATCTCGTCACGCCGGAAGGCTTGGCCCAGATCGAGGCCGAGCTTGCGTCGGCGCGCGCGGCCTACGCCGCCGCCCAGAGCGCCGGCGGCGCGGCCGATGGCGATCGCACGGCCATGGCCCGAGCCACCCGCGACCTCCGCTACTGGTCGGCGCGCCGCGCGACCGCCCAGCTAACGGAGCGCGATCCGAGCAAGACCGTCGTCCAGTTTGGCGACCGCGTCACCTTCGAGCGCGAGGATGGCCGCGTTCAGACCTTCCGCATCGTCGGCGAGGACGAAGCCGATCCGGCCAGGGGCTCGGTGTCCTACATCGCGCCGATCGCCCGGGCCCTGCTGGGCAAGGCGGTCGGCGAATCCGCCGCGGCGCCGGGCGGCGAAATCGAGATCACCGCGATCGAATAGGGCGCAAGTTTCGGATTGCCATCGCTCCGGAAGGCCTCCACCTGCGATCCATGTTCGTTCCGCCCGCCGCAGAGGCCCTCCTGGAAGCCCGCAAGGTCCTGGCCGACGCCGATCCGGCCTTTGCCGCGATCGAGGCCGTGACGCCGCTCTTCGACTGGCGGGTAGGCCTGGGCGGCTTTCCGGGACTGCTGAAGATGGTCGTGCAGCAGCAGGTCTCGCTGGCCTCGGCGGCGGCCATCTGGGCGCGGGTCGAGGCGGGCTTGCCGGACATGACGCCTGAGGCAGTGCTGGCGCATGAGGACGCCTACCTGCTGTCGCTCGGGCTATCGCGGCCCAAGGCGCGTTACGCGCGAGCGATCGCGGAGGCCCATGTCTCCGGAACCTGCGACTTCGACGCCTTGCCGGGCCTTTCCGACGACGAGGCGGTCGCGGCGCTGACGGCGATCACCGGGATCGGCCGCTGGACGGCTGAGGTCTATCTGATGTTCACCCAAGGCCGGATGGATATGTTCCCCGGCGGCGACGTGGCCCTGCAGGAGGCGATGCGCTGGATGGACCGGGCCGAGGTCCGGCCGAACGAGAAACAGGCCTATCGCCGCGCCGAGCTTTGGCGGCCCTATCGCGGCGTCGCCGCGCATCTGCTGTGGGCGTGCTATGGCGCGGTGAAACGGCGGGAGATCGCGCCTTTTTGAAGCACGGCGACAGATGTCTTGGTTCTGTCGCCGATCTGGCTCATCCTTTCCCTGCGTTCGGGAATGAATGGCGATTCCCTGAATAGCGTAGGAAGGAGGCCCGTCTTCAGTCCTGTCGCGTATACCCTCAGCCGAGGCCCTGGGCGCATAGCCGCTCGCCTCGAAGGGAGGATCTGATGCAGGTCCTCACACGCCCCCCGTCGGGCATGCCGGCCCTCGTGCTCAACGCCGACTTCAGGCCGCTCAGCTACTATCCGCTGTCCCTCTGGCCTTGGCAGGAGGTGATCAAGGCGGTGTTCCTGGACCGGGTCGATGTCGTGGCGAGCTACGACCAAGTGGTCCATTCGCCGTCGTTCGAGATGAAGCTGCCCAGCGTCGTGGCGCTGAAGCAGTACGTCCCGCAAGAGCGTCCGCCGGCCTTCACCCGCTTCAACCTGTTCCTGCGCGACGCGTTCAGCTGCCAGTACTGCGGCTCGACCGAGGACCTGACGTTCGATCACGTCATCCCGCGCTCGCGCGGCGGGCGAACCACCTGGGAAAACATCGTCACGGCCTGCGCGCCCTGCAATCTCAGCAAGGGCGGCCGAACGCCGCGCGAGGCGGGGATGCAGCCCTATCACCACGCGCGCCGGCCCTCGATGCATGAGTTGCAGGAGCGGGGGCGACGTTTCCCGCCGGGCAGGCTGCACGTCAGTTGGCTGGACTATCTGTACTGGGACATCGAGCTGGAGGCCTGAGGCTTCCACTCGGCGTTCCGATGCAACCGGAACCTTGGCGGGAGGGTTTTATCTCCGAGGCTCAAGCCATCGGAGATAAGCCATGACCCGACCCGACACCCAAAAGGGCGACGACCGCCACTTCACCCACGGCACCGCCGCGTCGACCGCGGATATGGCGCCCGATGGCCAACTGCGGCCCGAAGACAAGTCGTTCGACGCGCCCCACGCCCGCGAAGCGGAAGAACCGCTCCGCGAGGGGGAAAAGCATGACCAACTCGCCGCCAAGGTCGAGACGGCCGAGAACCGTCAGGAAGCCTTGCTGGACGAAGGTCTGGAAGAGAGCTTCCCGGGCAGCGACCCGGTCAGCGTCAAGCGCATTACCTGATCAGCGCGCCGGGAACCGTTGCGAGGCGCGCTCGGCGAAGTTAGCGGCTTCGGCCGAGCCGTCCTGCGGTTCGAAGGCGACCTTGGCGCGACGCGAGGCGCGGCGAGCATCCATGGCGGCGATCTCGGCGAAGGTCAGCGAGCCTTGCTCGCGGATCATCCAGCGCCAGCGCTCGATCATGCTGATCACGTAGACGCCGTAGACGCCGACCGCGTCGGCCACCCAATCGGCCAGGCTGCTGCTGCGCGCGACGTAGGTCTGGGCGATTTCGACGGCGGCGCCGATCGCTAGCGCGATCAGCATCATGTCGAACCGGCGGCGGAACGGAAAGGCGAAGAACGCAATCCCCAGGAGGGCGCCAAACGCGAGCGCGTGGGCGACCTTGTCGCTCAGACCGAGGATTTCCTCGGCGCCCGCGAACGGACCGAGGGTCAACGCCACCACGGCCAGGGCGCCCACGACAAGGGCGCCGCGGGCCACGGGAACGATATGGCGGGGCTTGAGGAACATGCGAGGATCTCCAAATGGCGTCCTCGTCTTAAGGTGCAGATTACGCCAACTGGTGAACGAACGCGGTTAGCCAAATATGACTTTTCCGCCTCTCGCAATGTCCTCTTGAAGACTACTTTTGTCCGGAGTCGGCTTTTTTCTTTGCCTCCGCCGCCGCCCGGTCGGCCTCGTCCTTAGCCTTCTTCCAGGTTTGGTAAGCTTCGAGATAAGGTTGACGACGAAGGACTTTTGACGCCGGATCGATGATCACCGGCGTGACGGCGCCCACCGTGACCCTGCCGGTCCCGTCGCTCATCTGCGCGGTCACGATCTTGTCTCCGACCTTGACCTCCACCGGCATGGGGAAGGGCTTGTCCTTCGGAGTCTTCCAGGTCAGCACCAGATCATCGCCATCGCGCGACTCCAGCAACTCGGGTTGCTGGGCTTCATAGAGATAGACGTCGAAGAACCAGCCGTAATCCTTGCCGGTCACCTGGTTGACGATCTTGATGAAGTCCTTGGTGCTCAGATAGCGCGGCGCGAAGTTTCCAGGCTTGGGATCGGGCGTCCCATAGACGGCGATCCGCGTGATCTTGAAGAAGGCTTCGTCGCCGACCAGCGCCCGCAGCGTGTGCAGGACGTTTGCGGCCTTGTAGTAGATGTCGTTCCCCGGACCGCGATCACCATTATAGACCTCGTCCTCCTTCAGGGCGCGGCCCGAGACGATCGGGAAGCGGTTCTTGGTGTCGACGCGCATCTGGTTCAGGCGCGCCATGTACTCCATGTCCCCGTGCAGCCATTGGGAGAACAGCGGCTGCATGTAGCTGCCGTAGCCCTCGTGGAGCCACATGTCGTCATTGTCGGTATTGGTCAGTTGGTTGCCGAACCATTCGTGCGCGAACTCGTGCTGCAGCAGCCAGTCGAAGCCGTAGACGTCCTTGCGGTAATCGTTGCCATAGGCGTTGATCGTCTGGTGCTCCATGCCCAGGTGCGGGGTCTCGACCACCCCCATCTTTTCGTCGCGGAACGGGTAGGGGCCGATCATCTGCTCGTAGAAGTCCAGCATCGGCGTGAACTCGGCGAACAGCGCCTTGGCCTTCTCGGCGCGGCCTTTCAGATACCAGAACGACATCGGGAAGCTGTCGCCGTAGCGGCTCTTGTAGGTCGCGGTCAGCTCTTCGTACGGACCGACGTCGAGAGCGATGGCGTAGGTGTTGGAGTTCTTGGCCCGCCAGTTGTAGGTGCGCCAGCCGTCCTTCTCGGTGACCCCTAAGAAGACGCCGTTGGCGGGGGCGACGAGAGGTGCGGGGACGGTGATGTGCAGGTCGACCAGCTTGGGCTCCCCGGTCGGATAGTCGATGCAGGGCCAGAAGAGGTCGCAGCCGTCGCCCTGCACGGCCGTGGCGATCCACGGCTCGCCGGTCGAGGTCTTGCTCCACACGAAGCCGCCGTCCCAGGGGGCGCGCTTGGCCTCCAGCGGAACGCCGGCATAGGTGATCGCGACCGTCACCGACTTACCCGTCGCGACGCGGCGGGGCAGGGTGATGGTCATCCGGCCTTCAGGATTGGTCCAGGCCGAGGGCTTCAGCGCCTTGCCGTCGATGGTCAGCTTGCTGATCGCGAACACGCGGTCGAAGTCGAGGACCAGCTTGTCCAGCGGCGACTTGGCCGTGAAGGTCAGGGTGGCTTGACCCTCGATCGCCTTCTTGTCGGGCAGGATCTTGAACTTCAGATCCGCGTGGTCGAAGGCCAACGCCTGCTGCTCGACCGGCATCGGCCCGCCGGTTTCCAGGGAGAGCGTGCTGGTCTTCAGCGGCTCTGCCGCGACCACGCCGGCGGACAGGACGAGCAGAGAGGCGGCGCAGGCGGCCAGGGCGCGGATACGAACGGACAAGGCGGGCGACTCCCCAACGCGAAGATTTGGGAAGCATCGGTAGGCGTGGGCGCGCGCGGCGCCAAGCGCCGGCCCTAGATCTTTTCGCTGATCTTGATGGCGGCGCGGCAGCCCGCCTGGATCACCGCGCTGAGCAATGGATAGCCGGGCGCTTCACGGGCGCCTTCTTCCACGGCCAAGTCGCGGTGGGCCAGCTCGTCATCGCGGAACTGGGAGAGCTCGGCCGCCAGCTCGGGATCGCGGTCCTTCAGTTCCGCGATCTGACCGGCGTAGTGCTTCTCGATCACCGACTCGACCGCCTCGGTGCAGGCGTGCGCGGCCTTGTCGCCCATCAAGGCGGTGCCGGCGCCGAGCGCGAAGGCCGCGGCGCGCCAGACCGGCGACATCAGGGTCGGGCGCACGCCGCGCTCGGTCAGAAGCTCATCGAAGCGGGACAGGTGAACCTGCTCGTGGCCCTCCATCTCCTTGAGCTGATCGGCGATCCGCTCGCGGCCGGGCGCATTCCGCATCACGGCGGCTTGGCCGCGATAGATGTGGACGGCGGCCAGTTCGCCGGCCTGGTCGACGCGCAGAATCTCGCCCAGGCGGGTCTTCAGCGCGCCCTGTCCTGGGCGGGGAGGCGTGGGTTTGCTCATGCCGAGGCTTCCGACTTGCGCAGCGCCGCCAGGACGGACCAGACGGCCAGTTTCAAGGAGATCAGCACGTTCCAGCCGGCCATCGACAGCCCCAGGAACACCCAGGCGGCCTTGTCGCAGGCGGGAGCCTTGATCTTGGCCGTGCCCTTGAGCATCGCCTCGAGATCCGCGGCGCCGGCGAAGCCTACGCCCGAACAGGATGCGGGGCCCGGCCACCACTTCCACTCGGCCCCGGCGTGATAGGTCGCCAGGCCCGCGCCATACAGAAACAGCGCGCCCAGCAGCAGGTTGGCCGGCGTCCGCAGCCGAGGCCACAGCGGCGTGCGTTGCAGGATGAAGGCGATCAGGCCGATCGTTCCGGCCGCCCAATAGATCTCGCGCTGCTTCAGGCACAGGTGACAGGGCGCAAGGCCGCCGAAGCTTTGGAAGGCGTGGGCGATGGCCAGCATCAGCGCGCTGGACAGGAACGCCAGCAACGGCCAGTGGCGCGTGACCAGGTCATAGGCCCGGCCCACGAATCCGTTCGTCTGGTTCGTGGCGTTTTCGCTCGTCATGCCGCGCAGGCTCCGCCATGTCCGCTACCGCCCAGCAGATGGCTGGCCGTGAGGCCGATGACAATGAGGGCGATCAAGATTCCGGTGAATAGGGCGAGGCGGCGTTCGACGACCGGCAGCAGGGCCGGGCCGAATTTCTTGACGATGAAGGCGACGAGGAAGAACCGCGCGCCCCGCGTCAGCGCCGAGGCGGCGATGAACATCGGGAAGCTGAAGGCCGCCAGGCCCGAGGCGATCGTCACCAGCTTGTAGGGGATCGGGGTCAGGCCCTTGGCTAGGATCACCCAGACGCCGTACTTGCCGTACCAGCATTGGAACTGCTCAAGACCGCCGGAATGACCGGTCGCGGCCATGATCCACAGGCCGAAATCGCGCAGGAAATAGCCGATCGCATAGCCGAGGATGCCGCCCAGGACCGAGGCGATCGTGCAGATCAGGGCGTAACGCCAGGCCTTCTCTGGCTTGGCCAGGCACATCGGCGCCAGCATCACGTCCGGCGGAATCGGGAAGAACGAGCTTTCGGCGAACGACACCGCGAAAAGGCTGACGGGGGCGTGACGGGAGGCGGCCAAGCCCATGACCCAGTCGTAGAGGCGACGCAGCATGCGAACTCCGAGCGAACGTGACGCCCGTTGCTAAAGGCAGATGGTGAAAAGTGTAAGCGGTTTTGGCCGTCCTCCCGCGTTAAGCTGACGAAAGGCCCGATCCTGGCCGATCTCATTGGGATTCGGGCAGGATTCGGCGCGCGCGGCTTGCAGTCCCCGCGCGCCATTCGACCGCCTAGAACTTCAGCGCCAGGGAGACGCTGTAGTTGCGGCCGGGCTGGCTGTAGGCGTCCTTGACGGTCGAGTTGTCGGCCAGGCCGCGCATGTCGCTCCACCACCAGTACTTCTCGTCGGTCAGGTTGAAGACGCCGGCGCGCACGGTCACGGCGTCCGTTACCGTCCACCAGCCGGTCAGGTCGGCGACCGTGAACGAGGGCGACATGAAGCAGTTATTCGCCGAGCTGCCGCCGGTTCCAGCGCAGGTGACGCCCGCGCGGCCGGCCGACTTGCGGTCCGAATGGATCACGCTGAGTTCGCCGCCGAATTTGCCGGACGGCGCGCGGTAGTTGACGCCGCCCGTGATCTTCACCGGATCGATCGAGGCCAGGGGCGTATGGACCCCATTGGTCCGGGACGCGCCGCGCGCGTAGGAGACCGCGGCCTTGGCCGTGAAGCCGGCGCCCAGGTCCAACGATCCTTTCGCCTCGGCCCCGCTGATCTTCACGCCCGAGAGGTTCACGTACTGATAGACGGCCGGATTGGCGGCGGTGAAGTTCCCCGACACCTGCACCTGCTCGATGAAGTCGTCGTATTTGCCGGTGAAACCCGTCACGGCCACGCGCCAACGCTCGCGATGCAGGCGGAAGCCGGCCTCCAGGGTGCGGCTCGTCTCAGGCTTTAGATCGGGGTTCGAGATCGACTTGTAGTTCGACACCAGGTTGGCGAAGCCGGTGTTGACCTGCGAGGGGGAGGGGGCCTTGAAGCCGGCGGCCAGGTTAGCGAACAGCGTCACCTGGTCGGTGGCGTCCCACACCACGCCGATCTTGGGGCTGAGGTGCGTGTCGCTCTGGCCCGAAGCGGCCGTCGGGAACAGCGGATCGGCCTTCGGGTCCAGCTTGTAGTAGTCGAAGCGGAAGGCCGGATAGATCGTCACGGGCCCCGCCGTGATCTCGTCCTGGACATAGAGGCCGGCCAGGGTGAAGTCGGTGGTCGGGAAAGCCTTGCCTGGGAAGGTCTCGCCCGCCGGTGGGATCGTGCCGTCACGCGTCCCCTGTTGGCGGGTGATCGAGGCGTCGCCGCCCCAGACAACCTGATGCTGGAAAGCGCCGGTCCCGAAGCGGCTGTGCAGTTCGACGCCCCCGCCGAACACGCGGTTATTGAATGTCGCATCGCGCGTCCGGTCGGCGGCGGTGTTGCGGTCCTCGGCCGAGAACTGGCGGGTCTTGCTGCGCTGCCAGTAGAGCGTGGTCTGGGCGGCCTCGATCAGGCCCTGGCCGCCGTCGAAGCGGTGGTCCAGGCTGACGCGGTCTCGCTTCATCCGGTCAAAGGCGGAGAGGCTGATGACGCTGGTCGAGGCCAAGGGCGGCTTGGCGATGGCCGATAGCACCGTCCAGTCAATGTCGTGGTCCAGGTGGTCGACGGTGAGGCGGAAGCGGTTGCGGTCATTGGGGCTGTAGATCAGCTTGCCCAGCAGCGCGTTCGACGTGTTGTCCTCGGGATTGGCGGTGGTGCGGTCGGTGTTGGCCGAGTGGTTTGTTCCCGCCGTCTTCTGGCCCTCTCCATCGCGGCGCGTATAGGCCAGCAGGGCTTCCCAGCGGTCGGTGCGACCGGCCAGAACCAGGCTCTCGCTCCAGCTTTCGTCGGCGGACGCGTAGGAGGCGCGGGCGCGGCCTGCCAGGTTCTGGCCCGGCTTCAGGATGTCAGAGGGATCCTTGGTGATGAAGCTGACCGAGCCGGCCAAGCCGTCCGCGCCATAGAGCGCCGAGGCCGGGCCCC
>JAYRLX010000119.1:9503-9877 GCA_041905125.1 Caulobacter sp.
GGATATCGAGGTCCACATAGTCTCCTCGGCCCGTCGATTGCGCGCCGAACGCGAAGCCGTCCGGCACCCGCACGCCGTCGACCACGATCAGCACGCGATTGCCTTCCAGGCCGCGGATGTTGAAGCCGGCGTTTCCATCGCGACCTGTGGAGGAGCCCGCGGCCGTAAAGCGGGCGGGGGCGTTGCGCACCGACACGCCCGGTTCGTCGCGGACCAGGTCCTTGATGTCCTTGATCAACCCGTCCTCCATCTCGTCCGCCGAGATGACGCTGACGGTCGCGGGCGCCTGTGACAGCGGCTTTTCCGAACGCGTGGCCGTCACCGTGATCTTGTCCACCTCCGTGGCGTCGCTCGGAAACGACGTGTTGTCGCCC
>JAYRLX010000120.1:0-9870 GCA_041905125.1 Caulobacter sp.
GGTGAAGTTCAATCGCCCCGAAAAGCGCAACTGCATGAGCCCGACCCTGAACCGTCGGATGATGGAGGTGCTGGACGAGCTGGAATTCCGCGACGACGTTGGCGTGCTGGTGCTGACGGGCGAGGGCTCGGCCTGGTCCGCCGGCATGGACCTGAAGGAGTACTTCCGCGAGACCGAGGCCCTGGGTCTCGGCGCGACCCGTCAGGCCCAGCGCGAGTCCTACGGCTGGTGGCGGCGCCTGCGCTGGTACCAGAAGCCGACGATCGCCATGGTCAACGGCTGGTGCTTCGGCGGCGGCTACGGTCCGCTCTATTCCTGCGACCTGGCCATCGCGGCCGATGAGGCCCAGTTCGCCCTGTCCGAGATCAACTGGGGCATCCTGCCCGGCGGCGGCGCCACCAAGGTCGTCGTCGACCTGATGCCGATGCGCGACGCCATGTACCACGCCATGACCGGCGAGCTGATCGACGGCCAGAAGGCCGCCGCCTGGCGCCTGGTCAACGAGAGCGTGCCGCTCGACAAGCTCGAGGCCCGGGTCCGCGAACTGGCCGAGGTGCTGCTGAAGAAGAATCCGGTGGCTCTGAAGGCGACCAAGGACGCGATCCGGCGGGTCAAGGAGATGACCTACGACAACGCCGAGGACTATCTGGTCCGCGCGCAGGAGGCGGCCAACTCGTTCGACAACGAGGGCCGCAAGGAAGGCATCAAGCAGTTCATCGACGACAAGACCTACAAGCCAGGGCTCGGGGCCTACAATCTCGCCAAATAGAGCGAGAGGGCTTCGGGGGGAAACAACAAGGAAGGCGAGAGCCGATGACGCCGACGGACCACGTCGCTCTCCAAGCGCGCCTGCAGCCCGACCGGCCGGCGGCCGTTGATCTGGCGAGCGGACGCTCCTGGACCTATGCCGAGCTGGATGGCGCGATCGCACGCGCCGTTGGCGTGCTGCGCCGGCGGGGCGTAGGGGAGGGGGACCGCCTAGCCACCCTCGCGCGCAACCGCGTGCTGCTTGCGGTCCTTCACCTGGCGTGCGCGCGGCTGGGGGCCATGTTCGTTCCGCTGAACTGGCGCCTTTCGCCGGCCGAGGTGGCCTCCCTCGTGGAGGATGCGGCGCCCGCTCTGATCGTCGGCGACGGCCTCCTGGCGACGGTGGGGCTGCAGGGTCTCGATCTCGACGTCGTGCAGGCCGAGATCGACGCGGCCGAACCCGAGGCCGCCTCGCCGGCTGACCGCGAGCGTCCGTCGCTGATCCTCTACACGTCGGGCACCTCGGGGCGTCCCAAGGGCGCGATGCTCTCCGAACGCAACCTGGACCAGACGGCCATCAACTTCGGCCGCCTTGGCAAGGTGACGCATGAGAGCGTCTTCCTGGTGGACGCGCCGATGTTCCATATCATCGGCCTGATCACCTCGATCCGGCCTGTGCTGATGCACGGCGGGACCATCCTGGTGTCGGACGGGTTCGAGCCTGGCCGGACGCTGGCGCGGCTTGGCGATCCTAAGTTGGGCGTGACGCACTATTTCTGCGTGCCGCAGATGGCCGCCATGCTGCGGGCGCAACCGACCTTCGACGCCGGGGCCCTGAAGCGGCTGACGGCGGTCTTCACTGGCGGCGCGCCGCATCCCGCCTCCGATATTCGCGCCTGGCTCGCCCAGGGCATTCCGGTGGTCGATGGCTATGGCATGAGCGAGGCTGGCACGGTGTTCGGCATGCCGGCCGATTCCTCCCTGATCGACGCCCGGGCCGGCTCGGCGGGCCTGCCCATGCCGGCGGTCTTCACCCGCATCGTCGATGACCAGGACAACGATTGCCCGCCGGGCGTTCCGGGCGAGCTGCTGCTGAAGGGCGACAATGTCTTCCTCGGCTATTGGCGGCGATCTGATGAGACCGCGCGCGCCTTTACAGCGGACGGTTGGTTCCGCACCGGCGACATCGCCGTGGCCGACGCCGAGGGCTATCATTGGCTGGTCGATCGCAAGAAGGACATGTTCATCTCAGGGGGCGAGAACGTCTACCCCGCCGAGATCGAGGCGGCCCTGGCCGATCATCCCACGATCGTCGAATGCGCGGTTGTCGGCGTCCCTGACGCGCAGTGGGGCGAGGTCGGCCACCTGGTGGCGACCTGTCGGGAGGGGACGGCGTTGGATCTGGCTGAGGTGCTCGCCCATCTCGAAAGCCGGCTGGCGCGCTACAAGCTTCCCAAGGGGCTGACCCTGGTTCCCGCCCTGCCGCGCACTGCTTCGGGCAAGATCCTGAAGACCGTTCTTCGAGAACGCCTGATCGCCGAGCGGGCCTGACGCCGCCGGCCTAGAGGTCGATCACGAGGCGAGGACTGAGCGCGCGCGAGCAGCAGGGCGTGAAGTGATCGCCCAACGCCTTCTCCTCGTCGGTCTGAAAGGCGTCGCGATGGTCGATCTCGCCCTCGACGACCCGCGTCAGGCAGGTTCCGCAAACGCCCTGTTCGCAGGATAGCGGCACGAAGACGCCCGCGACCTCCAGAGCCTCCGCCGCCGTCTGGTCGGCCGTCACCGGCACGACTTGGCCGCTGCTGGCGAGGACGAGTTCAAAGGGCTGGTTTTCGCTAGAGGTGGTCGGGGCGGCGAAATGCTCCTTGCGAACCTGAGCAGGCGTCCATCCGCGCGCCGCTGCGCCCTCTGTCACGAAGCTCATGAAGCCCGCGGGGCCGCAGACATAGATCCGCCGCTCCGGCGTCGGCGCGGCGAGAATCTCGTCGAGATCGAGGCGAGTGTCCGGCTCGTCGTCGAACGCCAGACGCACCGACGAGGCGAACGGCGCGGTCGCCAGCTCTTCTAGAAACGCCGCGCGGGAGCGCGAGCGCGCGCAATAGTGAAGCGTGAAGGGCGCTCCCAGCGCATGAAGCCGATGCGCCATGGCGAGGATTGGCGTCACGCCGACGCCGCCGGCGAACAGCAGATGCTCGCTGCCGGCTTCGTCCAAAGCGAAGAGGTTGCGCGGCGGACTGATCGTCAGCGTCGCGCCCTTGACCAAGGCGTCGTGCACGAAGGCCGAGCCTCCCCGCGAGGTCGGCTCTCGTAACACAGCGATCCGATAACGGCTTGGATCAGCCGGGTCGTTGCACAACGAGTACTGCCGGGTCAGGCCGCTGCCCAGGAAGAGATCGACATGGGCCCCGGCGCTGAACGGGGGCAGTTCGCCGCCCTCGGCGTGGACGAGGTCCAGTCCGACGATATCGTCCGCCACGGTGGCGCGAGACGCGACGCGAACCTTGATCATCCGACGCGCGCCGCGGCTTCTTGCGCGATGACCTTATCGATCGCCATGCGCGAGCGTACGCCGCCGGCGTCGATGTTCAGTTTCAGCAGCTTGCGGTCGGGGTAGGCCAGCAGGTTCTTCTGCTGACGTTCCAGCATCTCGAGGTCTTCGCCGAAGATCTTGCCTTGGCCCTCCCGGATCGTATCCGTCAGGGCGGCGTCCTTGACCGCGAAGCTGCGGGCCATGCCCCAGAAATAGTGGTGCGAGGTCTCGGTCTCGGGCGTGATGAAGTCGACGACGACGCTGGAGACCTTCTTGTCCGCCGGCGCGTAGTAGCCGCCGTTTCCGGCTAGGGCGACGCCGACCTCGATCATGACGTGGCTGGGCAACGAGAAGCGACAGATCTGCCAACGGTCGACCAGGGCGTCCTCCGGCAAGCCCGCGCCTTTCAGGGCCATGCGCCAGAAGGGCGGGGCGTGAATGCCTTCCATGAACCGGCTGGTCACGACCTCATCCCCTTCGAGTTTGGTCGTCACCGGCGCCTCGTCGATCTCCTTCTGGCCGATGCTGGTGGCGTGGACGTAGGTCTCGTGGGTCAGGTCCATCAGGTTGTCGATCATCAGCCGATAGTCGCAGGCGATGTGATAAAGCCCGCCGCCATAGGCCCAGTCCGGGCTCTCCGCCCAGAACAGCGGATGCAGCTTGGCGGGATCGGCTTGGGCCGGATCGCCTGGCCACACCCAGATGAAGCCGTAGCGTTCCAGCACCGGATAGGCTCGGATCGCGGGGAAGCCGCCGACCCTCTGGCCCGGCATCGAGGACGCGCGACCATCGCAGCCCATGGCCAGCCCATGGTAGCCGCAGACCAGTTCGCCATCCCGTACGAAACCCAATGACAACGGCGCGCCGCGGTGCGGGCAGAAGTCCTCCAGGGCGACGGCCTGACCGTCCTTGCCGCGATGGAAAACGATGGCTTGGCCGCAGATGCGCCGGCCCAGCGGCTTGTCGGCGATCTCGTTGGGCGTGCACGCGACGTACCAGGCGTCGAGCGGCCAGGAGGGAAGGGAAGTCGCCAGTTCAGTGCCCATCATCGTTTCCTCACGCGGTCTTTGGTCTTCGCCAATTGGATCCAATTGTCACGGTCAGGGTGGCGGCGTCAAGATTGGATCCAATCTTAAGCTTGTGATGCGCTCGGCCGGTCGGCTAGGGTTCGGCCATGGAGACGCCGAGGATGAAGCCGGGCCAGCGGGTGCTGATGGCCCTTCGCAAGATGATTGCCTCGGGCGAGATCAAGAGCGGCGAGCGCATCGCCGAGATCCCCACGGCGGCTGCGCTGGGCGTTTCACGGATGCCGGTGCGTACGGCGCTGCGCAGCCTGGAGCAGGAGGGGCTGGTCGTCAGGCTCGGCGCTCGCGGCTATGCGGCCCGTGGCGTCTCGATCAGCCAGATCCGCGACGCCATTGAAGTGCGCGGGGTCCTGGAAGGCTTCGCGGTTCGACGCCTGGCCGAACAGGGCCTTGCGCCGGAGACGCATGAACGTCTGAGCAAGCTGATCAAGGCGGGGGATGACCTGTTCGCCAAAGGGCGGCTGACGTCCGAAGACCTCGATCGCTACGCCAGCTACAATCTGGCTTTTCACGATACCCTGGTGGCCGCTGCGGGCAACGCCGCGGTGGAGACCGCGCTGGCGCGCAATAACTTCGAGCCTTTCGCCGGGGCTGGAGCGCTTGCGCTCGACCTGACGGATCTCGCGGCCGAGTATGACCATCTCCTGGCGGCCCATCGTCAGCACAAGGCGGTGCTCGACGCGATCATGCGGTGCGACTTCCTGGCGGCCGAGCAGATCATGCGCGATCACGCCCTGGCCGCCGTCCGTAACGCGAAGGTCTTCGAGGCGGCCATGGCCGCCGGCTCACCTATTGGGGCGGCTCCCACCATCCGCGCGGACTGAAACTGGGCTCACCAGGGCTGGAACTCTGCTCGGAACCGCTTTAGAGCCATTCGAATACAGTTTACTCGGCGTACGAATTTTCTCTTGGGATTTTGCTGATATGGAAGAGATCGCCGCTTTCGGCGTCCTGGGAAATCGCCTGGGGTTGCAGCTGCACTATGCCGACGTGCGGGCGATGACCGGCCTCGGCGCCCGTCTGGCGCCGCTGGGTGTTACGCCGGCTCGGGCCACCGCGATCGTCTATATTGGTCTTCATCCGGGCTGTGATCAGACCACGCTTGGCCGAGCGTTGGGCGTTAATCGCGCCAGCACCGTGAAGGCGGTGGATGAGATGGAGGCGTTGGGCGCCATTGAGCGCCGCCCGGGCCGCGATCGGCGCACCAACGCCCTGCATCTGACCCCCGCTGGCGAGGCGTTGCGAGCCCGCATTGAACAGGAAACGGCGCTCCACGATCAGGAGGCCTTCGCGGTGCTCACGGACAAGGAGCGCGAGCAACTCAGCCTGCTGCTGGCGAAGCTGCGCTAGCTAGGCCGCGGGCTCTGTCACGGGCAGCCGCACGGTGAAGGCGCTGCCGCGGTTCTCTCCGGCGCTCTCCACGGTGATCACGCCGCCATGGAGGTTGACGAGCTGCTTGACGAGGGCGAGGCCGATCCCGAGGCCGCCCTGCGCCTTGCCAAGGTGATCCTCCACCTGGGCGAAGATTTCGAAGATCTTCGACTGCATTTCGGCGGGGATGCCGACCCCGGTGTCGGACACCGTGATGGTCGCCCAGCCGTCCGTGGCGCTTGCGGTCAGGGAGACCGTACCTCCGTTTGGCGTGTACTTGGCCGCGTTGTTCAGCAGGTTCGAGACGATCTGGGCCAGGCGGGTATGGTCGCCGTCCAGCCAGATCGGCGCGTCCGGCAGATCGGTGACGAAGCTGTGACCGCCGGCCTCGATGGTGTGCTGGCTGGCGTCGATCGCCGACTGAAGGACCTCGCCCAGCTCCACCCGCGCCGTCTTCAGGACGATCTTGCCCTGGCTCACGCGTGAGACGTCCAGCAGGTCGTCGACCAGGTGGGTCAGGTGCTCCAGCATCCGCTCCATGCGCACCCGGATGTCGGCGGCGCGTTCTGGCGGGATGTCCTTGTTCAGCAAGTGCAGGCCGCCGCCGAGGGCGGCGACGGGGTTGCGCAGCTCGTGAGCCAGGACGGCCAGGAAGTTGTCCTTGTGGCGGTCGGCGCGCCGCAAAGCTTGGGCCGCGGCTTCCAACTCGTCGCGCTGGGCTTCGATCTGCCGTCGCTGCTCGTACAGGTCGAAGAAGACGTTGGCCTTGCTGCGCAGGATATGGGCTTCGATCGGCTTCTGGATGAAGTCGACCGCGCCGGCTTCATAGCCGCGGAAGCGGCGCTGGTTGCTGGCCGCGCCGGCGGTGACGAAGATGATCGGGATGTGCCGGGCGCGCTCGCTGCCGCGCATGAATTCAGCCAGCTCGAAGCCGTCCATGCCGGGCATCTGCACGTCCAGCAACGCCAGGGCGACCTCGTGCTGAAGCAGCAGTTCCAGCGCTTCTTCGCCCGAGCGCGCCTTGAGGCACGTCAGGCCGTCGCGCTGCAACAGCGCCTCGAGGGCCAGGAGGTTCTCTTCCAGGTCGTCGACCAGAAGGAAGTTGATCGGCTTGTCCGCTGTGGTCATGCGGTCCCCAAACTCGACAGGTAGGACGCGATCGCGTCGAGGGTCATGGTGGAGGCTGTCGGGCAAGCCTCCAAGGCGGCGTCGGGCATGGCCGTGGCGTAGGCCTCGGCGCGGTCCTGGACGATCGCCCTGCCGCCGGCCTCCAGCACCGCCTTGAGACCCGCCGCGCCGTCGTGATTGGCGCCGGTCATGATCACGCCGACAAGGCCCTCGCCATAGGCGTCGGCCGCGCTCTCGAACAGCACGTCGATCGAAGGACGAGAGTAGTTGACCGGCTCGTCCGTGGAGAGCGCCAGGGTCCCGTCGGCCTCCACCAGCAGGTGATAGTCGGAGGGCGCAAAGTAGATCACGCCGCCCACCAGCGGCTCCTTGTCCTCGGCCTCCTTGACGGTCAGGCGGCATTTGGCCTGCAGCAGCGGCACCAGGACGTTGTCGCGATCCGGCGGCACATGGACGACCACCAATACAGGCAAGGAGAAACCGGGGGGCAGGGCGGGCAGTAACGCCAGGAGCGCCTGGACGGCGCCGGCCGACGCGCCGATCACGACAAGGCGGACGCCGCTCATGGCTCGCGCCTTTGATAGATCTTCTCGGCGGCGGCGAATTCCGAGAACGCCGCCGCGTGCGCCGAGAACCTCAGGCTCTCCTTGGAGCCGAGGCCCAGGAAGCCCTTGCGCGTCAGGGATTCACGGAAAAGGCCGATCGCGCGATCCTGCAACGGGCGATCGAAATAGATCATCACGTTGCGGCACGAGATCAGGTGCATCTCGGCGAACACCGCGTCCGTCACCAGGCTGTGATCCGAGAAGACCACCCGGTTGCGCAGCGACTTGTCGAAGGCGGCGCGGCCATAGGCGGCCGTGTAGTAGTCGGACAGCGAGGACTTGCCGCCGGACTTCTGGTGGTTCTCGGTGAACTTGCGGATGCGGTCCAGGGCGTAGACCCCGGCCTCAGCCGCAGCCAGCGCCTCGGGATTGATGTCCGTCGCGTAGAAGATCGTCCGATCGTAAAGACCTTCCTCGCGGAACAGGATGGCCAGCGAATAGACCTCTTCGCCGCTGCTGCAGCCGGCGATCCATACCTTCAGGGAGGGGTAGGTGCGCAGGTGCGGCACGACCTTCTCGCGCAGGGCGCGGAAGTAAGAAGGGTCGCGGAACATCTCGCTCACCTGGACGGTGAGAAAGCCGAGCAGGCGCGGCAGCATGGCCGGGTCGTGCAGCACGCGATCCTGCATCGCCGACACCGACGAGAAGCCCAACTGGCTGCGCGCCTGGGTCAGGCGGCGCTTGATCGAGGCCCGCGCATAGTGGCGGAAATCATAGTGGTAGCGCTGGTAGAGCGCCTCCAGCAGCAGCTGGATCTCGAGGTCTTCGATCTCCGACACGCCTACCTCGGCATCCAGACGCGGACCAGCGACAGCAGTTTGTCGACGTCGATCGGCTTGGCCATGTAGTCGTTGGCGCCGGCTTCGATGCAGCGGGCCTGGTCGTCCGGCATGGCCTTGGCCGTCAACATCAGGATCGGCAGCTTCGACCAGCGGGGATCATCGCGGATTGTCCGGGTCGCCGTCAGGCCGTCCATGACCGGCATCATCACGTCCATCAGGACGAGATCGATCTCCTTGGCCGGGTCCTGCGCCGCGCGGCCAAGCGCCTCGATCGCCTCCTGGCCGTTGCGCGCGATCTCGACGACCGCGCCGCGAGGTTCGAGCACGTTGGTCAGCGAGTAGACGTTGCGGATGTCGTCTTCGACCACGAGGATCCGGCGGCCTTCCAGCACCGCGTCGCGATTGCGCGCCTTCTGGATCATCTTCTGCTGCTCAGGCGGCAGCGCCGCGACCACCTGGTGCAGGAATAGGGAGACCTCGTCCAGCAGGCGCTCGGGTGACTTGGCGCCCTTGATGATGATCGAGCTGGAATAGCGGCGCAGGCGCTGCTCGTCGTCGGGGGACAGGTCGTGGCCCGTATAGACGATGACCGGCGGGAAGGCGTGGTCGCCGTCCTGGCTGAGCGTCTCCAGCAGCGAATAGCCGGAAGCGTCGGGTAGCGACAGGTCCAGCACCATGCAGTCGAACGTCTCGCGCTTGAGCGCTTCCAGGCATTCGGCGGCCGTGCCGACGCCGACCGTCTCGACATCGCCGGATGTCAGGAGCTTGCCGACCGCCTCCCGCTGGACACGGTCGTCCTCGACGATCAGCACGCGACGCACGGTGCTGGCCAGCTTGGCCTCGAGGGTCTTCAGCACCTCGGCCAGATCGTCGCGCTTGACCGGCTTGACCAGGTAGCCGATCGCGCCCAGCGATAGCGCCGTCTGGCTGTGGTCCTCGGCTGAGATCACGTGGATCGGGATGTGCCGCGTGGCGTCGTCGCGCTTGAGGCGGTCCAGAACCAGCAGGCCGGATTCATCGGGCAGGCCCACGTCCAGCACGACCGCGCTGGGCTTGAACTCGCGAGCGAGCTTGACGGCCTCCTCGGCCGTGCCCGCCACCAAGCACTGGAAGCCCTGCTCGCGCGACAGGTCGCGGACGATGCCGGCGAAGGTGTCGTCGTCCTCGACGACCAGCAGCACGCGCCGCGCGCCGAGGGCCTGATCACGATCGTCCTCGACCGTTTTCGGCGGAGCGGTGCGTTTCGCGCGAGTCCGAGGCGCGGGCGTCGCGACGGGAGCCTCGCTGAGGCGCGGCGGCTCACGCGGCGCCACGCGCGTCGGATCGTAGGCGAGTGGAATGGTGACGGTGAACGTGCTGCCTTCGCCGGGCTTGCTTTCCAAGCTGATCGCCCCGCCCAGCAGGCGCGAAAGCTGGCGACTGATCGACAGGCCAAGGCCGGTGCCGCCGTACTTGCGGCTGATGGTGCCGTCGGCCTGACGGAACGCTTCGAAGATGGCTTCCTGCTGTTCGCGGGAGACGCCGATGCCGGTGTCCTTGACCGAGAACGCGATGTGCTCGTCGCCGGCCGAAGCGATCTTCAGCGTTACGCCGCCTTTCTCGGTGAACTTGAAGGCGTTGGA
>JAYRLX010000565.1:0-1772 GCA_041905125.1 Caulobacter sp.
CCGCCGCGCCCTGCTGGGCGAGTCTCGGGCGGATGCGTGGAGCGGCGGGTGGGGCGGGCCTCTGCTCGACCCGCGCACCGGCCTGATCGCCGGCTCGATCCTGGGCGCGACCTTCCTGCTGTCCTCTGAGGCCTTCATCGCCAAGACCGACGCGGCCCTGTGCGGGACCACGACACTCGCCATGGGCGCCCTGGCGCGGATCTACGCGGCGCAGCTGAAGGGCGAGTCGGCGGGCAAGCTGACCAAGCTCGCCTTCTGGCTGGGCCTGTCCCTGGCGGCGCTGATCAAGGGGCCGGTCGGCCTGCTGACCGTGTTCTTCGCCCTGGCGGGGCTGGCGATCTGGGACCGCAAGGCGCGCTGGATGAAGGACCTGGGCTGGACCTGGGGCGCGATCCTGTTCGCCGCCATCGTCCTGCCCTGGGCGATGATGATCACCGTGGCCACCGACGGGGCGTTCTGGGGGACGGCTATCGGCGGCGACCTCGCGCCCAAGATGGCCGGCGGCCAGGAGGGCCACGCCGGGCCGTTCGGCTATCACGCCCTGCTCTCGCCGCTGCTGTCGTTCCCGGCCACCATCCTGCTGCCGGCGGGCCTGGCCGTGGCGTGGACGCGGCGCAAGGATCCCGGCGTCCGCTTCGCCGTCTGCTGGCTGGTCCCGACCTGGCTGATGTTCGAGCTGCTGCCGACCAAGCTGGTCCACTACGCCCTGCCCGCCTATGGCGCCCTGGCCATGCTGATGGCCGCGGCGGTGCGCGAGCCGCTGGGCCGGATCGTCCGCTGGCTGGGCGGCGGCCTTTCCGTGCTGATGGGGGCGCTGCTGGCCGCCGTCGCCGTCTATGGCCAGAAGGAATTCGGGACCGTCCATGACCTGGGCTGGACGATCGTGGCGGCGCTCTTCGCCTTCGCCGCCGGGACCGCCGGCGCGGTCCTCGTCGCCCGTCGCCACGCCGTGCGGGCACTGTTCGTCGCCGGCGCCCTGGGGATCGCGGCCCACATCGCCCTGACCGCCGGCCTGATCCCGCGCCTGGAGCCGCTGTTCCTGTCGCGCGACCTCGCCCAGGCCCTCGACCAGGCGCGGCTGTCGCCCCGCTCCGGCGCGCCCGGCCCGGTGGCGGTGACCGGCTATTCCGAGCCCAGCCTGATCTTCCAGCTGGGCACGACCACTGAGCTGACCGACGGCGAAGGCGCGGCGGACGCCATCGCCGAAGGCCGCCCCGCCATCGTCGAGGGCCGCGAGGAAAAGCCCTTCCGCGCCGCCATGGAGCAACTGGGCCTCGCCCCGCGCCCGGTCACGACGGTCGAGGGCCTGAACTATTCCGACGGCGACCGCGAACGCCTGACCATCTATCGCGGCGAGCCTCTCGCGCCCGCCGAGGACGCCGCCGACCCCAACGAACCCGCCGGAGAGCCGCAGCGATGAGCCGCTTCATCGAAATCGTCGAGGTCGGGCCGCGCGACGGCCTGCAGAACGAAAAGGTCTCGCTGTCGGTCGCCGAGAAGCTGGACCTGATCGGCAAGCTGGAAGCCGCCGGCGCGCGGCGAACCGAGGTCGTCTCGTTCGTCAATCCGGCCCGCGTGCCGCAGATGGCCGGCGCCGAAGACATCATGGCCGCTCTGCCCACGGATCCGAACCGTTCGCGCATCGGCCTCGTGCTGAACCTGCGCGGCTGGGAGCGCTGCGTCTCGACGGGCTGCGACGAGGCCAATGTCGTGGTCTGCGCTTCGGACGGCTTCGGCGTGCGCAACCAGGGCGCCACGGTGCGCCAGCAGCT